>CAJAHC010000383.1 GCA_903939355.1 uncultured Methylococcaceae bacterium
CGCACCTGCCTACTTGGAAATGGGATTTCTATATGCAAAGACAAATAATAAGGAAGAATCGAAAAAGAATTTTAAAAAATACCTTGATTTAAGCTCAAGCAACATTGCTGCAAAGCGCCGATATGCCAATATGTTGATCCAAACTGAAGATTATGACGGAGCGATAGAGCAGATCACACAAATTATGGCAATGGACTCACTTTCGTACAATGACCTTAACCGCGCCCTTGCTTTCTCATATTTTGAGCAAAAACAATTTTCAAAAGCCAAGTATTATATTTCAAAGTTCTTTGCCAACGCACCAGCAGAGAAGATTACTACAAAGGATTATACTTACTATGGCAGGATATTGATCAAGAATGGTCAGGATTCCCTTGGGATTATAAGATTGACTACTGCTTATGAACTCGACACAACTAATATTGACCTTTTAAACGAAATTGCACTTTCGTACAACAAAGTGAAAAAGTACCAGAATGCAGGGGATACTTATAAACTCAAGATACAACGCACCAATGGAAGCGTAAACGATTATTATAAGATGGGACGTGCCTTTTTCGATGCAAAAAATTGGGTTGAAGCCGATTCAGCATTTTCAAAAGTTAACAGGATGAGCCCTGATTATGAGCCAGCTTACCTTTGGAAGGCTCGGGTTTACTCCAATCTCGATCCTGATACTAAGGAGGGTCTTGCCAAACCGCACTACGAAAAACTTGTTGAAAAGGCGAGTGCCGATTCTGTAAAATATATCAAGGATATACAGGAAGCATACAATTATCTGGGCTATTATTACTTAGTCAACAAGTTGTATTGCGAATCATTGGGCTATTGGGATAAAATCGCAATTTTAGACCCCACGAATGAAAATGCAAAGAGTGCCATAAAAGATCTAAAGCCTCGTTGCCCTGAGTTCAAATCGGCAAGCCAGTCGCCAGAATAAGCTACTTAGCTAAAAATCAAGAAATTGCATCTAATAAATTAGTATTTATAAAACATAGATGTAATTTATTGTCAGAAAAGACAACATGGCAGAAGGAAAGGCTTTTTTAGAAGATAAATTATTTTATCTTTGCGAAGAATTTTGTTAAAAAAAATCAATAAACACAATTAATATCATTCACTAATCTTAAAATTTCTGTAACAATGAGCAAAAACGGTCAATCGTTGAAAGAGACACTACGTTCAGCTTTCGCAACTGGAGTAATTCTGATTTCTTTGGCAATCGCTTTCCTGATTTACTATATGGTATTGGGAAACCCTGTTAACTTTGAAGGTGGCAACCCTGATGGCCATCCAATCCCTGGTAACTATTTGGCAATGGTTTACAAAGGAGGTATGATAGTTCCTCTTTTGATCACCCTTATTATTGTGCTTCTTACTTTCACCCTCGAAAGGGCTTTCACCCTCCGCAAAGCTCAAGGTACAGGAGCTGCTAACGTTTTTGTAGCAAACCTTCAGAATTTTCTTAAAAACAATCAGATCGATCAGGCTATCGCTTCTTGCGACAAACAAAAAGGTTCGATTGGTAATGTTATGAAAGCTGGTTTGACAAAATACAAAGAATTACAGTCAGACACCAGACTCGACAAGGATCAGAAACTTGTGTCGTTACAAAAAGAATTTGAAGAAGCCACAGCTTTGGAACTTCCTATGATGTCGCGTAACCTTGTAATTTTATCAACTATCGCTTCAATCTCTGTACTTATCGGTCTTATCGGAACTGTATTGGGTATGATCCGTGCATTTGCTGCTTTGGCTCAAGCTGGTGCCCCTGATGCACTTGCTCTTGCAACTGGTATTTCGGAAGCGCTTATAAATACCGCTTTCGGTATTTCCGGTTCAACCCTTGCTATTATTTTCTACAACTACTTCTCAACGAAGATTGATGGAATGACTTATAAAATTGACGAAGCAGGATTCAGTCTTACCCAGACTTTTGCAGCGCAAGCCAAATAAGGTCAGCTTACAAGTATCAATTGAATCATGGCGCTTTGCGCCCGGTTTTCACAATTCAAAATAAGAAACCATGCCAAAAATTAAAGCACCGGTAAGGACTCCACA
>CAJAHC010000384.1 GCA_903939355.1 uncultured Methylococcaceae bacterium
GCCACCATTAATGGAGCTCCGGTCAAAGAAATTCCCGCAATGTAACCGCCTAAAATTAACAGTCCTTTATCAACCCAAGCATGGTGACTTTCTATGCCCCGATTAAATAGCCAGTTAAACCCGTAAAACAGAGTAATTGAATAGATAAGACTGTCCAGTAACAAGACAGGAAGATTGATCAGGCCAAAAACACCGATGATTGCTGGAGGTATAATGTAAAACAATGACTGACGTAAATACGTCCAGTCGACATTATGCAGGCGGTTAAGTAGGGTTAATCCTGAAAAAAAAAGCAAATGTACACTGATCATGGGTAACCATAACAGTGGATTGTTATGCACAAACAGCATTAATGGCAATCCTAATGCAGCGCCTCCGAAACCAAGTCCGGTGCGAACAAAACCAGTCCACATGAATATTAGAGCGATAGATACCATTTGGTAAAAAGAAAAATCGAGTAACATAATTAGAAATGGATTGCTTTAGGTGAAAAAATTATTATTCTAAATAGTTGATGCTGAATTTTCAGTGGACCGTTAATTATCGAACGACTTTTGTCGAAAGATATTTTCTGAAAACTTGTAAATTGAATTTATCGTGATAAATTCAATTTTTATATACTCAATAACATGGGCTTATTTAAGTTGAGTTTTAAAAGTAGCAATTACCGCTTGGATTAAGCTTTGGAGAGAGCAATTTGAACAACTTGAAATTCAAGATTGGTAAATATTCATGCTGACAACTGTAATTTATGCCAAATTATTAGGCTCTTATTTAATTCATTTATTAAGGTAAATATCATGACAGACCAAAACGAATTTAACAACAAAATCGCTCCATCATTGTCTTCTAATAATTCAGATGATTTGTTGGAACCTACAACAAGTCCGCTTAAAGCAATGATAGTAGCGCTCGGTATTTTAGGGATAGTCTTTTCAATTTTTACATTGCTACCGATGTTCTTTACATTGTTATCAGATGGTGATTTTCGAGCACCTGCAGAAATTCATCCAACCGATACGGCAGCAAAAATAATCAATCAAAATGAGCATAATAATTTATCGGTGACTAATGCATATGGGGCGTCAAATGGATACCAAAACGACCATAAAGAATCAGCAGTTTTTGAAAACGTCGCAAAAAAGTATTCTAATAATGTGGAATGAATTTATAAATAAAAAACAATTTTTTTATGGTATCCAGAGTCCTACGTTAACTGACTAAATGAATTTTTGTTGGAAATTGGAATTCAGAGTTGAAAAATAGAGGTAACATAGAAAAGCAGTCGTTTTGAAAGGCTGGCTGTTAATTGATGTTATTTAAGGTTTACTGTATTGGACTTTAGAAAGTTATATGCTTAGCCAAGCAACAATGCTTGATATAAATAATAAAACAACTAGACCAATCTGAATTTTATCATCAATTTCATTGATGTGATTAATAACAGCTAGTTTATCTTCATTGTTGGCGTGATCAAGTCTATTAGAACCCCATAAAAAAAGAATAAAAAGAATAAGAATAATGAAATAGCAAATATTGTAAATAATGTCCATATAGGTGATATAGGGCAGGTTTGGCAATTTATCCTTATGAATTTGTTGTAAAAATATCAATGTTAAAAATGCCATCGGTGGTATGCCCAATCTCACTTCCCAAAGTGCTGCTGATAACATCGGCGAGAAAAGAACCAGTGTCATTACGATAAGTAAAGGTAAAAACAGGGTTAATAACGCAGCGTTCACGGATGGTTTATAAGATGTCTCAAAGATGATCTGGTTAGTTTTAATGTTTTTCAAGTCTGATTCGCCCAAGCCGAAATTAGTGCCGTATTTATGGACGTCTGAAATGACCTTAAATTCAATTGTCTTGTAACCTGAGATAGAAATAAAGCTCCCTACATTGGATGAGGATTCATCTGGCAATAGTTGTAATTCATTAATATTATCTAATTTATGTGTGTCGGATTTTGTATCAATTTCAGCAAAGTCGGCTAGTTCAAAAATAACGGGTAACTTTATTGTTTGAAAAGGGAATCTGCGAAAATTAATTTCGTTAACATAGAAATGTCCTGAAAATTTATATCCTTGGTAATATCGACCGTCTTTGAGTTTTACGGGTTTTACATAAAGTTGATCCAGTTTAAAATCCCAATCATTAACCTGATTGACAAAGTTCAGCCATGTATCGGGTGTAAGCTTCCTGTTTTCAAAGTATTCCTGGGCTTTTTGTGACCATTTTACCCAGACCCAGCCATCAACATCAAAACCCTTGGCAGTAGCAGAAAGATTGTAAATGTTGTCTATGTAGGTGCCAATCTGAATTGTGGTATCGGAGATTTTAGAGGTATTAGTTCGGGGTAACAGTTGATCACTCTGTTGCATTTCTTTAGGTTCAAGGGTATCAAAGTGTACAAATAATCCGACGATTAATATCAATGTTAAAAAAATGCCCAAAGGCATTAAAATAGGACTGTCTAGCTTATTTAATTTTAAGAGTTTCATGAGATAAGAGTTGATCTTTTTGAACAGATAGACGTGTATTTAATTTAACACAAATCCAATAAACGATATTTGTTGTTTGGGTTAAATAGTGCGGAAGCAAATCGTTAATTGGGCGTACAAGCTAAAAATTACGGAACATTATGCTATCACCAAATAATGGAAGCAATTGTGTTTAATTTTTTATTTCGCATGAATATTTAGAATTAATGGGCTAATCTGAGCAATTTATAAGTTCCTTTTCTTTGCTGCTTAAACCAAGTTTAATTAAAGGTGGTGACGAATTAGTGCTGTAATCCTTTACCAAATAACCTAATTTTGA
>CAJAHC010000385.1 GCA_903939355.1 uncultured Methylococcaceae bacterium
TCAACTAGTAAATTTTTCATCTTTACATATAATTGACATAGGTTTTTAATATCGTCTTTTGGGAGTATAGCGATGACTAAAGAATCTTTTAAATCAGTCAGTCAACCAAGTTTATTGCAAAAAAATAATACAGATACTGACATGGACACAGATGATGATTTATATGAGGGTGCTGAGTTTGCCTCTCTTACTGAAAGTCTTGAGGAAGAATCCACTAAAAAAAACGCACGTAGAAAAATTGAAATTCATTGGGAAAAAAAACGCCTAAAAGAATTGTTTGATGATATTTCTGACTCAGAAATTGATTTTTAATGTGTCGAAATCATGGTTTGATCTTTCATCCTGATTGTACGTAAAAAATTGATTCCCTGTCAGTCTATGTCAACATAATTCCTTTAAGTGCAATTTTCACAACTTCTCTTCTGATATCATATCTATTACCCGTTAGTCTGGTTTGTATTATTTTAATATCTTGGTTTTTATAAGCCCATGCTATATAAACCGTCCCCACCGGTTTTTCATCTGTGCCGCCAGTTGGTCCAGCTATGCCTGTGACTGCAATCGCACAATCAGCATTGCTATTAATTAATGCGCCATCAGCCATTTCAGCTACCGTTTGACTGCTAACAGCACCATAGGTTTCAAGTGTTGTATGTTTTACACCTAACATTTTTATTTTTGATTCATTGCTGTAGGTTATAAATCCTCGATCATACCAAGCGGAACTGCCAGCAACTTCTGTTATAACTTGAGCAATCCAGCCTCCAGTGCATGACTCAGCAGTCGTAATTATTTTTTTTTGGGATGCCAATAATTGCCCCAGTTGTTGGGATAGCTCGTACAGTTCATAATCCATGATGTGGCTTGTCTCGACTTCAGATAGAATAGAACCATGATTATAAAACAAAAAACAGCTGACCAGCACACGCCAATGATGCAGCAATATTTTCGCATCAAAGCAGAATATCCTGACACTCTTTTATTTTATCGAATGGGAGATTTTTATGAGCTTTTTTTTGATGATGCAAAAAAAGCCTCTCAATTACTTGATATTACTTTGACCAGTCGCGGTCAGTCATTAGGTCTGCCGATTCCTATGGCCGGCATTCCCTATCATTCTGCTGAAGGGTATCTTGCTAAATTGTTAAGGCATGGTGAGTCGATTGCAATTTGTGAACAAATAGGCGATCCATCTGCGTCAAAAGGGCCTGTTGAACGTAAAGTGGTTCGCATTGTTACGCCAGGAACTGTGACTGATGATGCCTTACTTGAAGAGAGAAAAGACAACTTATTGGTTGCAATCTGTTTACAAGATAAATTATATGGCATTGCCAGTCTGGATTTAACGAGTGGTCGATTTATTTTGCAGCAGGTAGATGCTGAAGATCAATTGCTCAGTGAGCTCGGTCGTCTGAATCCATCAGAACTTTTGTTTAGTGAAGACTGGACGTTGCCTTTGAACATACAACAGCGTTCAGGTTTATGTAGAAGACCATCTTGGCATTTCGACCTAGAGAGTGCTCGGCAACGGCTCTTAACTCAATTCAATACCCTTGATTTAAAAGGTTTTGGTTGTGAAACTTTAACAGTCGCTATAGCAGCAGCAGGTGCGCTTTTACAATATGTTAAAGATACCCAACAAGCTGCACTGCCCCATATTCAGGGGATAAAAATTGAGGATAGTTTAGACAGTATTTTGTTGGATACTGCTAGTCGTAGAAACTTGGAGTTGGACTACCATCCATCAGGACATCTTCAATATACGTTGTTTGGGGTATTGGATAAAACTGTTACCGCAATGGGTAGTCGATGTTTGAGGCGCTGGATTAATAGGCCTTTACGTGATCATCAAATCCTTAAGAACCGTTATGACTTGATAGATACTCTACTTACAGATAATTTATATCAAGAAGTACAAATTCATTTAAGGCTGGTTGGTGATATTGAGAGAATTAGTTCGCGTATCGCATTAAAATCAGCACGCCCACGAGATTTATTAGTGTTACGCAATACCATGGCAGTTTTACCAGCATTGCAACAAACGCTTGTGGCCAACAAAAACAAAAAACTCTTACAGTTATGTGCCCAAATTGGAGAACAGCCTGACATATTAAAACTGTTGCAACAAGCCATCATTGATAACCCTCCGGTATTAATACGTGACGGAGGGGTTATTGCCAAAGGTTATAATCAAGATCTGGATGAGCTACGTTATTTAAGTCAGAATGCTGATCAGTTTTTGATTGACATGGAAAACCGCGAAAAAATAGCGACAGGTATTTCTACACTTAAAGTAAATTATAACCGAGTGCATGGCTATTACATTGAAATTTCACATTTCAATGCTGATAAAGTGCCACCACACTATACTCGCAAACAAACATTAAAAGGAGCTGAGCGCTATATTACAGAGGAGTTGAAGTCTTTTGAGGATAAAGTCCTTAGCGCCAAAGAAAAATCACTAGCTTATGAAAAAGCTTTGTATGAAGAATTACTTAATCTTCTGGCAAATGAAATTATTCCCTTGCAAGGATGTGCGTCTGCCTTGGCCGAGCTTGATGTATTGGTTAATTTTGCCGAACGAGCTGATACATTGAACTTATCTCAACCCTCATTAGTGAATACAGTTGGTATATCAATACAGGGTGGCCGGCATTTAGTCGTTGAAAATGTTTCTGATAATCCTTTTGTTCCAAATGATTTGCTTTTATCTAATCAGCGTCGAATGCTGGTGGTTACAGGTCCAAATATGGGGGGGAAGTCAACCTATATGAGGCAAGCAGCGCTTATTGTTATAATTGCACATATTGGTTGTTATGTGCCGGCAAAAAATCTGACTTGCGGCCCTGTAGACAAAATATTTACCCGAATTGGAGCGTCTGATGATTTATCTAGCGGGCGCTCAACATTTATGGTCGAAATGACCGAGACGGCGAATATTCTGCACAATGCTACGTCAAAGAGCCTTATTTTAATGGATGAAATAGGGCGAGGCACCAGCACTTTTGATGGGTTGTCGTTAGCTTGGGCTTGTGCTGATCATTTGGCTAGAGAAACTAAGGCTTTCACGTTATTTGCAACCCATTATTTTGAATTAACGACTTTGGCTGAAGAACAAAAAACTATCCATAATGTGCATTTAGATGCAATGGAGTATGGCGACAAGATTGTATTCCTACATAACGTTAAAGAAGGTCCCGCAAGTCAAAGTTATGGGCTGCAAGTGGCTGCATTGGCTGGTGTCCCAAAAGTGATCATAGAAAAAGCCAAAACAAAATTGAAATATTTAGAAGATCAGGCCTACAGTGAGCAACAAGTAGCAAAGGGTGTTAATCAGCTTGATTTGTTTTTATCAAATGAGAGCCATCCGGTAATAACGTTACTTGAAGAATTAAAACCTGACGACCTTAGTCCACGAGAGGCACTTGAGTTACTTTACACTCTTAAAGGTATGGCTGGGTAGGATACCCATTCTATAACCTATAGTTATACCTTGTAGGTTAGGGTTTTTAGTGAATTATAGTAAGTACATTGTTAATCTGTCAGATTTTCTTTTATACTTGGCGGTTAAATACATCAAGGAGCTATCATGGAAAAACCATTCATTTTACACATGCTAACCACAGCTAAAAACTTAAGTCCTTTTGACGTCAATATGGCTTTGGATGCCGGTTGGGTTTCGGCACTTCCTTATACCAATGTTGAGGCCAGTGAGGTACAAGGTTTGGTGCAGGATGCAATTTTTTCTCGTAGCACAAAAAATCTAAAACGGACTGGTATTTTTATTGGTGGACGAGATACCAAGCAAGCAATGGATATGTTAAATTCGGCCAAACGTTCAATGGTTCCACCTTTTGAGGTTTCCGTTTTTGCTGATCCGAGCGGTGCTTTTACTACTGCAGCTGGCATGGTTGCAGCTGTTGAGCATGAATTAATTACTAAGTTTAATACCACTTTGGCTGGCAAAAACATTCTTGCTTTGGGTGGAACTGGTCCGGTAGGTCAAGCAGCTGCAGTTATCTCCGCACAAGCGGGTGCAAACGTTAGAATTATTGGCAGGCAACTGGAAAAAGCTCAACATATTGCTGATATGTGTAGCAATGAATTTGGGGACGGTAAAATTACCATAACTGCTGGTGCAGATGCTGATAAAGCTGAATACATTAAAACAGCTGATATAGTTTTCGCAACTGGCGCCGCCGGCATTGAGTTATTAAGTGCTGCACTTATTGCACTTGCGCCCCAACTTAAAGTAGCGGCAGATGTTAATGCAGTACCGCCTGCAGGTATTGCCGGTGTTGATGCCTTTCATAATGGCACACCTATTGAAGGCTCAAAAAGTGGTGCAGTGGGTATTGGCGCTTTGGCTATTGGAAATATTAAGTATCAGGCTCAAAATCGGTTATTGAAAAAAATGATTAGTAGTGAAAAACCAGTCTATTTACATTTTGAACATGCCTTTGAAGTGGCCAGAGATTATATTAAATCAAATATCTAAAACTTGTTTTAAGTTTATACTGTATTTTTAACCTAAAGGATCTCTAATGGAGAAGCGTAGCATTCTGCACATGCTCGACCCCATGTCCACTAATAGTCCATTCGATGTAAATATGGCTATGGATGCTGGATTTGATGTTCTCATGCCTTACAGCAATGTTAAATTGGACAGTGTTAACAGACTGACTCAAGATGTAATTTTTTCCAGATCTCCGGCAGGTATTAAGCGCACAGGAATGTTTATTGGTGGACGTGATTTAGGTTTGGCTGTTGATATGTTGGATGCTTGTCGGCAGGCCATGGTACCACCATTCGAGGTCTCTGTTTTTGCTGATCCAAGTGGCGCCTTTACAACTGCAGCATCACTTGTTGCTTGCGTAGAAAAAGAGCTTAAAACAAAACACGGTAAAGAACTAAAAGACTGTAAAGCATTGGTTTTTGGTGGCACAGGGCCTGTTGGAATCGCTACAGGAATCATTGCCTCATTGGCAGGTGCTGACACATTTTTAGTTGATCATTTATCTAGTGAAGCTGCAGCAGAGGTCGCTAAAACCTATAATCGACGTTTTGGGTGTGCGCTTAATGGTGTATGCGCCAATACTGATAATGATAAAATCAACTTGGTTGCTACTGCGGATATTATTTTTAGTGCTGCCAAGGCAGGTGTGCAAGTGTTAAATTCGTTTGTTCTTAAAGATGCTAGGCAGTTAAAAGTAGCTGGTGATATTAATGCTGTACCTCCAATGGGAATAGAAGGTATTAAGCGAAGTGATTTAGGCGTATCATTAGCCCATGCAATTCATTCCAAAGGCGCTGTTGGTGTAGGGGCATTGGCAGTTGGTAATGTTAAATATCAACTTCAACATAACATGTTAAAATCAATGCTTGAAACCCAAACCCCATTATTTCTCGATTTTAGAGCCGCATTTACTAAAGCGAGGGAAATAGTACAAATTTGACAAGATTGCCAATTATATAAAGTATCATTTTGCGCACTTTATTTGTTTGTGTGGGCAAATAGAAATTTATGTTATCTTCATTAATTATGCATATTGTCTGGTTGTTGAGTTTCGAATCAAAATAAAAAGAAAAGAAGATGCGATGAGTCAACATGAAAGAATATTATTTGCTGGCGATCCTCATGGTAACTTTAAACCATTAATAGCTGCTGTTCATCAATATCATCCCCAAGCAGTTGTTTTGTTGGGTGATTATGATCTGGATATGCCTTTAGATGTTTGTTTACAAGAAATTGCTGATTTAACTGAAGTTTGGTGGATTGCAGGAAACCATGATTTTGAAACACCAGTAAAGTATAGTAATTTATTTAATTCAGCTTACTCAGATAGAAATTTACATTTAAAAGTTACTGAAATTGCAGGGTTAAGAGTTGTAGGTTTGAGTGGGGTTTTTTTAGGTAGAGTTTGGTATCCGCCTCAAAAACCAAAATGGTTAGGTAAATATCATTACTTAGACAGCCAGCTACCAAATGTTTTGGATGCCGATATGCCTTTGAAATATAAATCTGCAATTTGGCATGACGAATTTGAATCATTAAAAAATTTAAGAGCTGACATTTTAGTCTCTCATGAAGCGCCTGGATCCCATAGGCATGGTTTTAAAGTAATCGGAGAATTAGCTCATGCCATGGGTGTAAAAACTATTTTTCATGGACATCTTCATGAAAATTATGTCGGTATTATCAAAAACAATATTAAAGTATTTGGTGTCGCTGATGCTGCTGTTAGCGATCTGCAGGGTAACAAGTTAACTTGATGCTTTAACAGTTAACGTTGGTAACCTAGTTAATTTATTTCCGACAACCTGTTATTTAATCGCTAAGTACTAAAAGAGATGTCTTTTCACTATCAAATTATACTTACCTTCCCTTATTTTATATGTTTTTAGTTCCAAATTCGGTAGTTACATTCTTTCATCGCATGGCTTCACCACCATATTTTTATGAATTTACAGAACGATTAATGCCTTGGTTGGTAGGTGTGTTTGCATTATTAACTGCTGCTGGACTTTATGGTGGCTTATATTTGGCGCCTGCGGATTATCAACAAGGTGACAGTTATCGGATTATTTATATTCATGTCCCTAGTGCCTGGATGTCATTGTTTATTTACGTGGTTATGGCAATTTCCGGTGCAATTGGTTTAATTTGGCGAATTAAACTGGCTGAAATTGTTGCTATTAGTAGTGCGCCCATCGGCGCCAGCTTTACTTTTATTGCTTTAGTTACTGGCTCTTTATGGGGAAAACCCATGTGGGGAACTTGGTGGGTATGGGATGCACGCTTAACATCTGAATTGATATTATTGTTTTTGTATTTGGGCGTAATTGGCTTATATGGTGCGATTGATGATAAACGTGTAGCTTCAAAAGCGATCGCCATATTGGCTTTGGTGGGAGTTGTTAATATTCCGATTATCCATTATTCAGTCGAATGGTGGAATACTTTACACCAAGGGCCTACAGTGACAAAAATGGATAAGCCATCTATCCATGTCAGCATGCTCATTCCACTTTTGCTAATGGCGTTATCATTTAAGTTTTTTTATTTAATTGCTTTGCTACAGCGGGCACGTATTGAGCTTTTAAGACGTGAGCGTAATTCGCAATGGGTCAAAACAATGTTACTAGAGAGCAAGTGATGAGCATTCAAGAATTCTTTTCTATGGGTGGTTATGCTTTTTATGTCTGGACCTCATATGGTCTTACTTTGTTGGTTTTACTCGCTAATATCATTATTCCTGTTTCACAACGAAAACATTTTTTTCGACAAAGTTTAAAGCGAAAACGGTAAGCAATTATGAAGCCAGCACGAAAAAAACGCCTGATTCTTATTGCCATAATGGTGGTGGGTGCGGGTATAGCAACCGGATTTGCATTAAAGTCTTTCAATGAAAATTTAATGTACTTTTTTTCCACAACAGATGTGACAGATGGTAAAGCACCTAAAGATGCTTTGTTTCGCTTGGGTGGCATGGTTATTAAAGGCAGTGTGGAAAGACCTAATGACGGGATGATGGTACGTTTTAAGTTAACTGACTTTAGCAAAGAAGTAACTGTCGAATATACTGGAATTTTGCCGGATTTATTTAGGGAAGGGCAGGGAATTGTAGCGCATGGTAAATTAAATAATAAGGGTGTGTTTATTGCTGAGGAAGTCTTGGCCAAGCATGATGAAAACTATATGCCACCAGAAGTTAGAGATAGTCTAAAAAACAAGACCATATCGAGCAAAGGTCAATAGGATGATACCAGAGATAGGACAATTTTTACTGATACTTGCCTTATGTATGGCACTGGTTTTGGGTACATTACCTATTATTGGTGCTCATCGTGGATTAAGTGGATGGATTGCAGTAGCCAAACCAGCGGCATACGCGCAACTGTTATTTATGGCACTATCATACAGTTGTCTAACCTATAGTTGTTTGACACATGATTTTTCGGTTAAATATATTGCGACTAATTCCAATACTTCTTTGCCTACTTTGTATTTAATTTCAGGTGTGTGGGGGGCACATGAAGGATCTTTATTATTATGGGGCTTAGTGCTTACAATCTGGACAGGATTAGTCGCACAATTTAGTAAAAGCATTCCCGCTGAAACATTGGCTCGTGTTTTAGGTGTAATGGGTCTGGTTTCCATTGGTTTCATTCTTTTTTTACTATTTACCTCAAATCCATTTGAACGCTTATTCCCTGCACCTTTGGAAGGTCGTGACTTAAATCCTTTATTACAAGATCCGGGGCTAGCTATACACCCACCCATGTTGTACATGGGATATGTTGGTTTTTCGGTGGCTTTTGCTTTTGCCATCGCAGCATTACTAGAAGGTCGGTTGGATTCGGCTTGGGCCCGATGGTCCAGACCATGGACAAACATGGCTTGGATGTTTCTAACAGTAGGTATTGCTTTGGGTAGTTGGTGGGCTTATTACGAATTAGGCTGGGGTGGTTGGTGGTTTTGGGATCCGGTAGAAAATGCTTCTTTTATGCCATGGTTAGTGGGTACGGCGTTAATTCATTCCTTAGCAGCTACAGAAAAAAGAGGTGTTTTTAAAACATGGACAGTTTTACTGGCAATATTTGCTTTTTCTTTAAGTTTGCTGGGTACTTTTCTTGTCCGATCAGGTGTCTTAACATCAGTCCACGCTTTTGCGAGTGATCCTGCGCGAGGCTTATTTATTCTAATTTTTCTTGCTGTCGTTGTTGGTGGTTCTTTATTGCTTTACGCAGTCAGAGCACCCACTGTTAAAAGTAGTGCAACCTTTGAACTGGTATCCAGAGAATCATTTATTTTATTAAATAATGTCTTATTGGTTGTTACTGCCGCGAGTATTTTATTGGGTACTTTATATCCCTTAGTGATTGATGCGTTAGGCTTGGGCAAGATTTCCGTTGGTCCTCCCTATTTTAACGCTGTATTTATTCCCTTAATGGCTCCGTTGGCTTTTGCTGTGGGTTTAGGTATGTTATTGCGCTGGAAAAAAGACTCAATTAGGCAGTTGGCCTTACGCGTGCGCTGGATTATAGCTATTTGTGTTATAGGTGGCATGTTACTGCCATTATTAATGCCTTTTTATTCATGGGCAGCAGTATTGGGTTTAACCCTTGCGTTATGGACAGTCGCTATGACAGGCTTGTCATTTGTTGATCGTCTTGGTGCTAAAGGTTTCTCATGGCAACGAATACTAACAATTCCAGCCGGCTTTTATGGTATGACCCTGGCACATTTAGGTATTGCCGTTTTTGTGACAGGCATTACCTTAACCAGCATTTATAGTGTTGAAAAGGATGTGCGTATGGCTCCGGACGAAACCATTGATATGTCCGGCTATATTTTTGAGTTTAAAGGTGTCACTGAAACTAGAGGACCTAACTATATGGCACAACAGGCTTTTGTAACAGTCAGCCATGAAGGTAAAGAGGTTGCCAAGCTTGAACCACAAAAACGTGTTTATCAGGTACAAACCATGCCCATGACAGAAGCAGCGATTGATGCTGGACTGTTTAGGGATTTGTTTGTTGCCATTGGTGAGCCTTTAGGTGATCAAGGTGCTTGGAGCCTGAGAATTTATTACAAAGCATTTATTCGTTGGATTTGGTTGGGTGCGGTTTTTATGGCGGCAGGTGGTTTTTGTGCAGCTTTTGATAGGCGGTATCGAGTAGTTCGTATTGAAAGCTAGAGAAGGTTCCAAAATTAGTCATGCGAAGCCGTTTTATATGAGTAAATTCATGGATCTATCCGTTCACTATCACAATATTTTCTTTTAGAAACTATCATAATGCTTAAATTTATAATTCCTTTACTTTTATTCATCGTTATAGCGGTTTTTCTTGCACTGGGTTTAAATCTTAAGCCAAGTGAAATTCCATCTCCATTTATAAATAAACCGGCACCTAAGTTTTCAGCTCCCAAACTCGATACACCAGAACAAAGATTAACACCTGCTGATTTAAAAGGTAAGGTTTGGTTGTTTAATGTATGGGCCTCTTGGTGCGTGTCGTGTCGTGCCGAACATCCGATATTGAATCAGTTGGCTCAACAACAAGCCGTTGTTATTGTCGGGTTGAATTATAAGGATGATCCTAATGAGGCTCAAAAGTGGCTGGATACTTTGGGTAATCCCTATAACGTCAGCATTATGGATCAGGATGGCCGTATAGGCATAGACTATGGCGTTTACGGTGTGCCGGAATCGTTTATTATCGATAAAAAAGGGCTGATACGCTACAAGCACACTGGGCCGGTAAGTGCAGAAGATGTGCAGAAAGTTTTCCTTCCGTTGATTGTTAAATTACAAGCTGAAATTTAATGAAGCGTTTATTATTTATTGTAATTCTAATCATGTCAGTAAATTGTTATGGTGTTGATTACCGACAATTAGCTGACCCTAAGCAACAAGAAAGTTATGATACTTTAACCAAAGAATTACGATGTTTGGTCTGTCAAAATCAAACTATTGCCGATTCAAATGCAGAATTGGCAGCAGATTTACGTAGACAGGTTTACGAAATGTTGGAAAAAGGTAAATCCAGAGATGAAATTGTTCAGTTTATGACTGATCGTTATGGTGATTTTGTTTTGTATAAGCCCGCTTTTAAAGGAAAAACTACAATACTTTGGATAGCTCCAATTATATTTTTATTAATGGGTTTAATCACCGTATTTTTCTTTATTAGACGTAAAAAGGCTTCGGAAAATCTGCAAGATCAGGCAGGAAGTTTACAAAATAATGAAGAGAAGCAGAATAAAATCCGCAATTTGTTAGAAAAAGGTGATGCCTCTTGAATATGTTATTTTTGCTGATTGTTAGCACGCTAATATTACTTGCGTTTTTATTTATTCTTCCACCTCTTTGGCGTAAACCAAAGGTTAAAATTGTAGACTTTGATCAGCGTAATGTCGAAATTGCCCAACACCGCTTGGCTGAGCTTAAAGAAAACAGGCTAACAGGTGGTTTAAGTCAGGCTCAATATGATGAACAGTTTTCTGATCTTGAGCAAGCGTTGAGCGATGATTTGGATATAGTAGGTCGCGAAATACACGTAACAACACAGAGTAAATGGATTATATATATTGTTGCCTTAGGTATACCCTTATTAGCAGGTTCGCTTTATTTTATGCTGGGTAATTATCAGGCAGTTAGTCATACTGCTGAAATGTCAGTTGACCCTGAAGCTACCAAGCTTTTAGAAATTAATAAAATGGTTCTTCGTTTGGCGGAAAAGATGAAAGCCAAGCCTAATGATGCCCAAGGGTGGTTAATATTGGGCCGATCTTATAAAGCGCTGGAACAATACCCACAAGCTGCTGATGCATTTGCCAACGCTTATCGCTTGTTAGGTGATCAAGCTGAAGTAATGTTGCTTTATGCCGATGCACTTGCCTATGTGAATAATAGAAATCTTGCGGGCAGACCTTCCGAGTTGGTATATAAAGCTTTGGCATTAGAGCCTGATAATTTAAATGCTTTATGGTTGGGTGGCATGGCTAAGGCACAAGAAGGTGATGCACCCGCTGCCCTAAAGTTATGGAAAAAACTGGAGGCGACTTTGCCACCAGGCTCTGATTCCCAGCAAGAAATTAAAAATTTGTTAAGTAGTCTTGCCAAAGATACTTCACCAGGACAAGTTCAAAAAGAACCTGAGGCAAAGGTATCTAATTTTACGTTGTCTGTTCAAGTGAGCTTGGCGCCGAAGCTCCAAAAAGCAGCAGCTGCTGAAGATACTGTTTTTATTTATGCCCAGGCTATATCAGGACCTAAAATGCCTTTAGCGATTGTGCGGAAGCATGTTTCTGATTTGCCATTAACTGTTAGTTTGAATGATTCGATGGCGATGATGCCAAATATGAAACTATCAAATTTTGCTAGTGTTAAATTATTGGCTCGGATATCTAAATCGGGTAATGCAATGACACAGCCTAACGATTTAATAGGTATTATTGAACAGGTTAATCTAACTGATAAAAGCATTCATAAAATAATTATTAACACCCTTGTTAAATGATTAAGTTTCAATTCGCGTTAATAAATCATTACCGTTTTTAGTTGAGCAAACGGTATAACCCATATTCAATCGCTTTGTAATTATCAGCAACAGTTTAAAGTTATTAAAACAGTCCTATGAATGAAAATAGAGTAACAGAGCTGGAAATAAAAATAGCTTATCAAGAAGACTTACTGCATGAATTAAATAAAATTGTAGGTCAGCAACAGCTCCAGATTACCCGTCTGGAAGCAACCTGTAAAATGCTGAATGATCGAATTAAAAGTTTATCTAGTGAAGGTGGGGGCAGTGAAAATTTTGAAGAAGTACCACCTCATTATTAATTACTTGCAACTACTTTTCTTTTTGATGTTGTCCAACGCTTTTTACTTCAAGTCTACAAAGGCACTAATAACCATGACCATGCAAATTTTCCGTACTAAACAAATAGTTTCGCATAAAGATGCAGATAAGGGTCTTAGGCGTTGTTTATCTCAATGGGATCTAGCTTTTTTGGGTGTTGGTGCAATTATTGGTACCGGCATTTTTGTGCTGACTGGTATTGCAGCTGCCACACAAGCTGGCCCCGCCATCGTATTATCGTTCATCATCGCAGGTTTTGCTTGTGCTTTTGCTGCGCTTTCTTATGCTGAATTAGCTGCAGCTGTAGGTGGGTGTGGAAGTGCTTATGGATATAGCTACGCGGCATTTGGAGAAGTGATTGCCTTTATTATTGGTTGGGATTTATTGCTTGAATACGGAATCTCTGTCGCAGCTGTTGCTAATGGCTGGTCAGGGTATTTTAATAATGCGCTTACTGCGATTGACATACCTTTGCCCGAATCGCTCACTAAAGCTCCAATACTAGGAGGCATTATTAATTTACCAGCATCGGCCATCATCCTGATACTCATGGGCTTGTTGATAATGGGGGTAAAACATGGTGCAAAAGCAAATAATGCCATGGTTGTCGTCAAGCTAATTACCATCAGTATATTTATCGGTATTGCAGTGTTTAATGTCCATCCAGAAAACTGGGATCCTTTCATGCCTTTTGGTTGGTTTCAAACGTTAGCTGATGGAAAAACTGTCGGAGTATTCGCTGGTTCTTCATTGGTATTTTTTGCTTATGTTGGATTTGATGCAGTATCAACGGCAGCGGAAGAAGCTAAAGATCCTCAACGTGATTTGCCTTTTGGCATCATAAGTTCATTGGTGTTTTGTACCATTATTTATATAATCGTATCTGGCTTGTTGACTGGTGTGGTCCATTATTCAATGCTTAATGTCTCATCGCCAGTTGCACATGCATTAACCCTGCTAGGGTATAACTGGGGAGCTGCATTAATATCAACAGGTGTAATTGCAGGTTTGACAACTGTCATGCTGGTTTTATATTACGGATTAACACGCATTATTTTTGCAATGTCATGTGATGGTTTGTTATCTCCTTTTTTTAGCAAAGTTAATAAAACTACTCAATCTCCTGTCAGAGTCATTATCCTGTGTGGTTTCATTATAGCGCTGATTGCGGGCTTTGTGCCCTTAGGTGAGCTTGCTGAACTGGTTAATATAGGAACCTTAGCTGCTTTTGTATTAGTGTGTTTAGGCGTAATTGTATTACGCATTACCAATCCAGATCTAGAGCGGCCATTTCGTTCGCCATTCAGTCCATTATTTCCTGTTATGGGTATGCTCTCATGTGGAGCATTAATGGCTTTTTTACCAAGTATTACTTGGCTACGTTTTATTGTTTGGTTAATTATCGGTTTAATTATTTATTTCGGATATTCTATAAATCACAGTCATATTAGAAATTATAATAAGTAATATATTTTACTGTTTCAGTAGGTTTGATTATTTATGTTTTATCGAATAAATTTTAAGTCTAATCTTCAATATATTTCTAACACTCCCAAATTTATCTCTCATCAAGAATAAAGAAAAGGATTAATTTCTATGTTCTGAAATAGCTGTTATGAATCAAAAAAGCTAACAATTGCTGTCAATCAGTTAAAAGTGAAGCCTAGATAATCGCTACTGATGATGAAGAACCCTTGTGCCAATAGATGATATCAATTTCTGGCTAATCTTAAAATTGTTGATTAGGAAGTTTAAATTTTCATTAAATCCAATTAAGAGGTTGTTCAGATTAAAGTCTTTTTATCAGTCATATTTTCCTGGTGCGTCTTTATGATCTTGCTCCCTTTCATCGATTGTATTTAGATAGATTTCACGTGGTGGTAAAGACAGTTCTATCTTTTTTTCACGTAGCGCTTTTTCGAGGCGAACATGTAATTCATTGATTACCAACATGCGGTAGGAAAGTTCAGCAACAAAAATACGAATAGAATAATTGAGGGAATTTTCACCAAAACCGATTAATAAAACACTTGGCTCTGGTTCTGTCAGTATTTGTGGCATTGATTTTATAGTTTCCACCATAATCTTGTGGGCTAAATCAATATCAGATCCATAGGCTATATTTACAGGAATAACAACTCTGGTAACACTATCGCTTAATGTCCAGTTAACCAACTGACTTGTAATAAAAGTTTTGTTGGGAACAATCAGATCTTTTTGATCCATGTCTATCAATGTCGTTGCGCGTATTTCGATACGACTAACTTTACCGGTCACACTTCCAATGGTAACTGTATCACCAATACGAATGGGACGCTCAAATAGTAAAATAATGCCTGAAACCATATTGGCAAAGATTTCTTGCAAACCAAAACCGAGTCCAACACTAAGTGCGGCAACTAGCCATTGAACTTGTGACCAACTTCCACCTAATTCATTTGCTACACAAATAAATCCTATCGACACTAAAATATATTTTGCGAGTTGATTAACAGCGTAACGACCGCCTACCTCGATAGACAATCGTCTAAAAACCAATAACTCCATAACGCCTGAAAAATTGCGCACCGAAACGGCTACAATAAAAATATATAAACCCGCTAATAACAAATTCATAAGTGTTATCGGCTGATAGCTTTCTTGATTATCGATATTAACCAAGTGTTGCCATAGTACAATGCCCTCTAAAAATGAGAACGCTGGCATAATGTTCTTCCAAATCATGAAAAAACCGATTATTAACGTAAAAACAATAAATACGTTTAATAATTTAATGGTTTGGGCGTTAATTTTTGGGATATCGATGATTTGTTCAGTAACTGGTAA
>CAJAHC010000386.1 GCA_903939355.1 uncultured Methylococcaceae bacterium
ACCTATAATATTGGTTGTTTTCTTGGCAAGAATTCAATTAAGGCAGATTAACTAATTCCGGTGCCTGCCAGTCTTTGTTTCTATGTTCTACAACAATTGTTGTGTAGATACCTCCGCGTACATTAAATTCGGCACGAATACGCATAAAATTAGGGGCTATTGCTTTAACGATATCATTGAGCATTTCATTGGTAACGGCTTCATGAAATGCGCCTTGTTCACGGAAAGACCACATATACAGCTTAAGGCCTTTTAATTCAACACACAGTGCCGCTGGCACATATTCAATTTGAATGGTTGCAAAATCTGGTTGTCCAGTCATTGGGCAAAGGCAAGTGAACTCAGGTATATCTATACGAATTGTATAATCGCGAGTTGGCTGCGGGTTTTCAAAAGTTACCAGTTCTTTAGAAGGCTTTGTAGTCATCGTAGTATTTTCTTGTGTTAAATAGTTAAGTATTTTATCAGTTTTTATTGCGCCGTAAGATAATTACCATTAAATAAATTTATATTTTATAGTTGTTACTTATGACGGCTCTTTTTCTGGCTCATCAAGAAATTTTCGATAGTTGATAGACACTTTAAGGCCAGCAAAACGTCCGCTCATTCGAACCAGCTCAGTTGTTTTTTTATCAAAACTAATCTCTATTTCACTTAAAGCACGGTCTTCATAACCTTCTTCTATATGATGTGTTTCTAGAAGAAAATGATACACATATATTTCTACTTCTCCCTCATCTTTAATTTCTAAAGGTGCGCCGAGTTGAGCAATCACAGCTTGTTTTTTAGGAAGATCTGCAGATATTTTATCTACAAATTTACTGCTGGCACGTAACTGCCTTTTTTCTTCGTCAATTTCAGCTCCACCAATTGAACGTAATGAAACTTCTAAAAATTTGGGCGGGGCGATTTGTAAAAATAAAGAGGAAAATGACCAAGCAGTAATTCGATTTTCTTTATTAAATTTTAATTCAGAATAAAATTTAATTTCCGGAAGAATCCGTTTATTGGTAGCATCAACCTTATGAAACCAGTATCGCCATCTTCTGCCCTCTGAAGTCGGGAAGTCTTCACTGGGATATAGTTTGGATAAAGATACAAAATCTTTGCTATACAAAATAGGATCTTTAAATAGTAACGTAAATTCATCAGTCGTAACGGTACTAAAGTAACGATCAAACTCACCCATCTGCAAATAAGTTTGATAAGCTCTTATCCAATAAATACAGCCGGATAAGAAACAGGCCAGTGCCAGCACACAAAGTATGCGAGAAAACCGCTTAATGGTTACGGTGGTCATACGTTAGCCATAGCTATTATTAATTTTGATAAGTTATTTTGCCATTCAATTCGTACTAGTTTACACCTTACTAGATTTTTATCGATCTACTAAAGGTTCTTATAGAATTAAATGGGTTAATAGAAGGCAAGTAAATTAAGGATAACAGAACATAAGAAGGTGAGATATAAGCCGTACAATGATAAAAAATTACCTTGAATTATTTAAGTTGCCCGCAATTTATAAGTCATTTTTAGATTTAAAGGAATTGAAATGAATTCATTACGTATGCCGATCAAAATGGGCTCTGGTGTTTTAAATATAGCCCACCGAGGAGCTAGGGCATTTGCTCCGGAAAATACCTTGGTTGCATTTATGAAGGCTAAAACATTTGGCTGTCAAATGATTGAAATTGATGTTCGCATGTCAAAAGATGATCAGTTAATAGTACATCACGATGAGAATTTAAGCCGATGCACTGATGTTCAAGAAAAGTTCCCAGACCTTACAAATTATGATCTGTGGAATTTTACTTATGATCAATTAAGCTCTCTTGATGCAGGATCTTGGTATGTTGAACAATTGTCTTTGCCCTATTTTGAAAGACAGTCTTTTTTACAAAAAATAACTGAAGATGAATTAATCCGGTTTGTTAGCCCACATGATCGAGATACTTACGCATCCGGAAACATAAAACTGCCTACATTAAAGCAGACACTTGAGTTTGCTAAGGGTATCGATATGATGGTTAACATTGAGCTTAAAACACAGCCGGGGAAGGAAAAAGAGCTTGCCGTTTCAGTTGTTAAGTTGGTTGAACTTATGAGCATGGAGCATAAAATATTAATATCGTCATTTGATCATGAGCTATTAAGAATAGTTCGTCAGATGAGCGACACTATTGCAATCGGTGTTTTGACAAGTGCTCAAATAAAAAATTTAAATAAATATATGCAATTAATTGATGCAGATGCTTATCATCCGAATTGTTATGGTGAAAGTAATTCAAATGGCATTCAAAAATTGAACTTAGGTGGAATAACTTCAGCTCTTGAGGGTGGGTGCTATGTCAATGTGTGGACGTGTAACGATAAGGAAGATATACGACAATTACTTGCCTGTGGTGTTAGCGGTGTGATTTCAGACTTCCCCAATCGAGTAAAAGAAGTCATTCATAACTATGTTAGCCAATAAACTTAATGGCAGTTTTTATCAAAGCATTAATCCGGTAAACTTTAGCTATTTTTGTCGCAGAGGTTTTTGACTTGCGACTAGTATTCTATAGAGGTTTTTATATGACATTTAAAAAGAAGTTTTTTAGCGTTTTTTTTCTATTGTTCGCTTTATTAAATAATTTTGCCGAAGCTAATCAATCCGACTTGAAGCCTTTTGATGCGGGAAGTTACCAGAAAATACTGGAAAATAATGCCAACAAACCTTTCTTATTTATTATTTGGTCGATAACTTGTTCTTCTTGTTTAAAAGAAATGCCCTTAATAGGCGCCATACACCAAAAAAATCCTCAACTTAAAATAATTATGCTATCAACGGATGATATTTCCGAAGTTGATCAAATTCAAACTATCTTAAAAAATAATAGCCTATCAGATGTAGAAAGTTGGAGCTATGCAAGTGAAAACACTCAAAAACTTCAATTTGAAATTGATCCAAAATGGTACGGTGAACTACCAAGAACCTATTTTTTTGATAAAAAGCATCAGCGAGATGGTATGAGTGGGGTTCTATCAGAACTCGATTATAATGCCAAGTTAGCACAAATTTTAAAGTAAATAGTGAACGGAATGATTGAAAGAATAACAAGGAATCCATCTTTTTTTAAGATTTAAGCGTAGTTACATTGATCAGATTCAAATAAAAACTTACGTTAAAATAGATCACATAGAAATGACAAGGAAATATTAATGTTTAAAAAAATTGCTTCTGTTTTGATTGCTTCCGGGTTTTTAGCGGGATGTATCACTAGCCCTACGGGTCGAAGTCAATTTATTTTTATGCCGGATGCTCAAGTTAATCAAATGGGTTTAGAGGCTTTTGATACCATAAAGAAAGAAAAAAAAATGAGTGCCAGCAGTCAATATAATCAACTAGCTCATTGTATTTCCCAAGCCATAGTTAGTGAGCAGGGTGGAAATTGGGAGGTTGTTGTTTTTGAAGATAAATCGCCAAATGCTTTTGCGTTACCTGGAAATAAAATAGGCATATATACCGGAATGATAGCTTTGGTTGATAATCAAGAGCAGTTAGCGGCTGTAATTGGACATGAAGTCGGTCACGTTTTAGCCAAGCATAGTAATGAAAGAGCGTCGCAAGAAATGGCTGTCAGTCAGGGTATGGCCATAATTCAAGCAATAGGCTCTCCACAGTCGACTTTAGGTCAGACGGCATTCGGTCTTTTGGGCGTAGGTACAGAATATGGCATTTTAATGCCTTATAGCCGCATACAGGAAAGCGAAGCTGACATAATAGGTGCCGATTTAATGGCGAAAGCAGGTTTTGATCCGAGACAAAGTATTGGACTGTGGCAAAAAATGGAGCAGGCATCTAGCGGTCAGCAACCTATAGAATTTTTATCAACACATCCTGCACATGCAACACGCATTAAAGACTTGGAGCAGCATATGCCCCAGGCTATGAGTTTGTACGAAAAAGCCAAAACTCAGGGCAAACAACCACAGTGTAATTAATTTATCTCTTTTGGTAATTAACTTTCTTTGTATTTTCCATCGGGTTTATGAATAAAGGATTTATGAAGAATTGATGGCCTGCATTCCTTACCTCTTTAAAATCAAGAAGGGGGATATTTTTCTAAACTCTGATCTGCATAGCAATGACACCTAACTTAAAAAATTTACATCCCTACC
>CAJAHC010000387.1 GCA_903939355.1 uncultured Methylococcaceae bacterium
CGCATTAGTTAACAAGCAACTAGATACCTTAAAGCAGGAATTACTAAAACTGGCAGACCAATTCAAAGATCAACCATTTCTTATCAATGCTGATGGAAAAACACCTCATCAAGCTGTTATTACTGCCCTAGAGGCGGCTGGCACGACTGGATTTAATCATATAACATTTTCTGCCCAGCCTTCCAAAACCGAACCATGAAAAATGGCCTGGCGCGATGGCTAACAGATATTTGGTATAAAGATCACTTCATTGGTTTATGGTTATTACCGTTCAGCATGATATTTAGTGATATCGTTAGATTTAGAAAATTTTTATATTCACAGGGAATACTTAAAAGCTACACGCTGCCAGTACCAGTCATCGTCGTAGGTAATATTACGGTTGGTGGAACCGGTAAAACACCCTTAATTATCTACTTGGCCGAATTTCTAAAAAATTCAGGCTTTAACCCTGGAATCATCAGCCGAGGTTATGGTGGCCGCGCTGAATCATGGCCACAGCGAGTCAATAGTGACAGTGATCCCAAAAAAATTGGTGATGAAGCCTTATTGATAGCGAAACAGACTCACTGCCCGATGGCTGTTGGGCCATCAAGGGTTAATGCTGCAAACATGTTGCTTGCACAAACGGATTGTAATGTCATTTTATCGGATGATGGACTACAACATTATGCATTAAGAAGAGACATTGAAATTGCAGTAATTGATGGTGAAAGACGTTTTGGAAATAATTATATGCTGCCCGCAGGCCCACTACGTGAACCGATTGAAAGATTACAACATGTTGATTTCAAAATCGTTAACGGTGAAAAACAGGAAGACTCTGAGCTTTCCATGCAACTAGTCGGCGATACCTTAGTTAACCTGATGACTGGCGAACAAAAATCATTAGAGGCTTTTAAAGGGATGAACTGTCATGCCATTGCTGGTATTGGCAATCCCAAGCGTTTTTTTAATACACTTAAAACAGCTGGTTTGAATTGTATATGCCACAGCTACCCTGATCATTATCAATTTCGACACACCGAGATAGTATACGCTGATAACAAACCCGTATTAATGACGGAAAAAGATGCCGTAAAATGTACAACATTTGCAGGACTTCAGCATTGGTACCTTCCTGTCAAAGCCGTTCCGGAAAGCCATTTTTCTGATCAATTATTAAACTTACTCAAGAGAACATCATGATAGATAAACATTTATTCGATATTTTGGCCTGTCCACTATGCAAAAGTCCATTACGCTATAATAAAACCACTGAAGAACTAATATGTAGAGCGGATCGCCTCGCCTTCCCAATCCGTGATGATATTCCTGTCATGCTTGAAGATGAAGCTCGTACCTTAAGCAGTGAAGAAACTGACGCGCTATACCAATGAGTCTGCGCTTTAAAGTTGTTATACCTGCTCGCTATGGCTCAACAAGACTACCAGGAAAACCCTTATTAACTATTGCCGGCAAACCGATGATTGCTCATGTTTGCGAACGTGCATTGGAAGCGGGTGCCGATGACATTATTGTAGCAACGGATAACGAAAAAATTAAAGATACAGTTTGTGCATTGGGTATTAAAGCGGTAATGACTAACCCCAACCATCAAAGTGGTACGGAAAGAATCGCTGAAGTTGTAAAACACTGTGGTTGGGGAGATAACGACATTATCGTAAATCTCCAAGGTGATGAACCACTTATCCCACCCATAACAATTCGTGAAGTAGCATCTGCCCTCGCTAACCAGCAACTGGCTGGTATTGCTACACTGGCTGCCAAAATACTTGACCCAGAAGAAATATTTAATCCAAATGCAGTAAAAGTTGTCGTCAATAAAATGGGTTATGCGCTGTATTTTAGTCGTGCACCGATTCCTTGGGAAAGAGATGCCTTTGCTGATGCCGGTAAAGAACCCTCTGGAAATATACCGTATCTCAGACACATTGGACTTTATGCCTACAAAGTAGACTTTTTAAATCGTTACTGTTCTTGGGAACCATCGCCCCTAGAGGCTGTTGAATCTCTGGAGCAACTTAGAATACTTTGGCATGGTGAAGCTGTATTTGTAAAAATTGTAGATGAAACACCACAGGCCGGCATTGACACCGCAGAAGACCTAATACGAGTCGAACGCGTATTATCTAAAATCGCTTAATCAACTTTAGAGTGCCCCATAACCAATTAAATAACCGCTAATATTTGACATAAGCACGTAATATCAGTAATTTAAGCTATTTTTTTATAACTTCTCAACAACGACAATATTTAAATGTCAGTTAATTTAAATAAATAACACTTTTCATCGAGAAGTTGATTTTTAAACATACACATACCTAGTTGCTCAAGAGCTTTTAATGGAAGAATTTCATAGAATAAGTCGTTTACCTCCTTACGTTTTCAACATAGTTAATGAGCTAAAAGCCAAGGCTAGAGCTGCAGGAGAAGATATTATCGATTTTGGCATGGGTAATCCTGATCAACCCACGCCTCAACATATCGTTGATAAGATGATTGAAGCGACCCTCAGACCAGATACCCATCGTTATTCAATGTCCAAAGGCATTCCTCGATTACGAAAAGCCATCTGCGACTGGTATAAAAACCGCTACGATGTTGATCTGAATCCTGAAACAGAAGCCATTGTCACTATTGGCTCTAAAGAAGGATTAGCACATCTGGCATTGGCGACACTGGGGCCGGGTGATGTAGTTCTCGTGCCCAACCCTGCTTATCCAATACATCCCTATGGTGTAGTCATCGCCGGTGCTGATTTACGACATGTGCCAATGATTCCGGGTGGTGACTTTTTTGAGGAATTGCAAAAAGCCATTGTTGACTCATGGCCAAAACCCAAAATGTTAATTCTCAACTTTCCTGGCAATCCAACTTCTGAATGTGTAGAGCTGGAATTTTTTGAGAACATTATTGCCGTTGCCAAAGAACATAATATTTGGGTAGTACAAGATATTGCCTATGCCGACATTGTTTTTGATGGCTACAAAGCACCCTCAATTCTTCAAGTTAAAGGCGCAAAAGACATTGCCGTAGAATTTTTTTCTATGTCTAAGAGCTATAACATGCCCGGCTGGCGCGTAGGCTTTATGTGTGGCAATAAAGAACTAGTCTCAGCGCTGGCCAAGATAAAATCCTATCTTGATTATGGAACCTTTGCACCCATTCAAATTGCTGCTATAGCAGCGCTTGAAGGTCCACAAGAATGTGTGACAGAAATTGCCGAGATGTACAGGAAAAGACGAGATGTCCTTTGTGATGGTTTAAATGCAGCTGGATGGCCTGTCACAAAACCCAAAGCGACCATGTTTGTCTGGGCTAAGATACCAGAAGCTTATCAAGCAATGGGCTCCTTAGAGTTCTCAAAAAAATTACTGTTAGATGCAAAAGTAGCTGTTGCACCAGGGATTGGTTTTGGTAACTATGGCGATGATCATGTCAGATTTGGTTTAATTGAAAATGAACATCGAACACGGCAAGCTGTCCGTGGTATTCGCCTTATGATGAAAAAAGACGGCGTGATAAAATAAGTGATGTTGATACATGTTGGCTTAATTAACATAACCCCATGTAATTTGAACATGAAAGATTTTTTAACTGGAGCTTAATTTGAAACCGGTAAATGTTGGAGTACTAGGACTAGGTACCGTCGGTGGCGGCACTGTCAATGTATTAAAACGCAATGCAGCGGAAATTGCGCGCAGAGCAGGCAGACAAATCGTTATTACACGAGCCTCGGCCAAAGATTTAAGTAAAAAACGAATATGCGACACCCACGGGATTATTTTAAGCACTGACCCCATGGATATTATCAACGACCCTTCTATTGATATTGTTGTGGAGCTGATCGGTGGCACAGGCTTTGTTAAGGAACTGATATTACAAGCCATAGAGAATGGAAAACATGTTGTCACAGCAAATAAATCCCTTATTGCTCTTCACGGCAATGAAATTTTCGCCAAAGCCAGTAATAAAGGGGTTATCGTTGCTTTTGAAGCAGCCGTTGCAGGCGGAATCCCCATTATTAAAGCGATTCGTGAAGGCTTAAGTGGTAATCAAATTCAATGGCTTGCAGGTATTATTAACGGTACCGGTAATTTTATTCTGACCGAAATGCGTGATAAAGGCCGAGACTTCAATGATGTTCTGGCTGAAGCCCAAGCACTCGGCTATGCTGAAGCCGATCCAACCTTTGACGTTGAAGGCATTGATGCGGGGCATAAATTAACCATATTAGCTTCTATTGCCTTTGGCATCCCCTTACAATTTGATAAGGTTTACACCGAAGGTATTACGCATATCACCCGCATTGACGTTGAATATGCCGAACAATTAGGTTATCGCATCAAACACTTAGGTATTGCCAGAAATACGCCTGCTGGTATTGAGCTTCGGGTACATCAATCTCGCTATCAATCCTTCAATAAACAAACTGCCACCTGAAATAGACCCCATCAAATTACCCACAGTGGTGTACCG
>CAJAHC010000388.1 GCA_903939355.1 uncultured Methylococcaceae bacterium
CGCTGCATTTTTACGCCTAGTAGGGCTTAGAAGTTTCCCTTAATGACTTCCTTGAGCATGACTTCTCGTAGCGATAAGTCCGCTACGAGCTTCTTGAGTCGAGTATTTTCCACTTCCAGATCTTTGTACTTACGAGCTTGATCGACCTTCATGCCGCCATAAATCTTGCGCCAACGATAGTAGCTTTGCTCTACCGTTCCCACCTCTTTACAAGCTTGAGCTAGGGTTTTGCCGTTCGTTGTCAGGACATCGATTTGACGCAATAAGGTGACGATTTGTTCGGGTTTAAGACGTTGGCCTTTTGCCATATTTAGCACTCCTTTAAGGTGAAGATTATCAAAAATCCTCTCTTCTGGGGTGGTACTAAAAATCAAGTCAGTTCACAAAACGTATTTGATACTCTTTTAAAATCCACCATAAGGAGTTACACGACCTTCTACGTTGGGTATAGACTTAAGGTATTCGATTAAAGCGAAACGCTCCGCAGGAGTAAACTCACGTCCAACTATTCCTCGGCCTGATCCAGCCTCAAATGAATGACCTGCATTAGAGTTACCAACAAGAGTTGTGTCTAGTAAAAAGTCAGAAGGTTTACCAACGCTCGTATTAATTCCCACCTTTATTGGATCAAACTCTCTCGTTATAAAGAACTTTTTAGAACGCTCAGATGCCGGTGATAGCAACTCATACAAATTTGGTACTGAAGCGTTATGCAAAAATGGTGCCGTAGCCCAAACTCCGTCTCGCGGAGCTGCTTTATAACCCAATGGCGGCTGCCCCTCGCTCATCTTGCTTGTATAAGAAGTTATATTGTCATATTCTTCGCTCGCAGTTGATATCCCAGCTTTACTAACTGCCTTATTTAAAATATTCGTTTGAACTGCCTGTTGATAATTCAGCGAAAGCTCCTCAGTGCTTAGACCAAGTACTGAAGCTAACTTGCTACCAACAATTATTTTTATAGTTGAGCTAAAAGTTACGCCCGCCAGTTGCTCATTGTCTGTGCCAACCACTGACTGAGAGATTATTTTATTATCTATAAATTTTTTGCCAGAAGTGCCACGAGGAGAGGTCCAGCGATATGGGTAACTGGCATGACAGCCGCTACAACTTTCAGCGTATAGTTTTTCACCCGCCTTTATTTTTTCCTGATCAAGTGCACCAAAAATAGCCTCAGGCCATTTTGGTGGAGCCAATCGCCTTAATAAATTTTCTATCTTTACCAAACCCCTGACATCACTTGTTGTGTCAAAAAGGCCCTGATCAGTAGAATTCGAACTTAGATCAAAGCGAGCAAAAACACCTAATGACTCACCAATATTTCTGGATAAGGGATTGGGTGCAACGCCACTCCACTGCACCCATGACGACTGGGGTGCATTCCATAAAAAAGGAGGCTTAACCGGAGCAGTAGTTGAATATAGATTGCGCAAATTTGCTGTTCCAACCCACGCCATCGTATTATGAATACTACCTAACGCGTCCATTCTTCCGGGACCCGGCTGATTGACAACGCGAAATATATTATTGATCTGATTATTTACGAAGGCAGCATCTTCTTGAAGACGTCGCCTTAAGTCAGCTTCGTCTACTGCGCTGCTCTTTTGAATGGTCTTTAGCAGGGCTTGAAAACGACTTTGATCACTGACAGTTGCATTGAGCGAATCAGATAAAGTGCTTAGCCAAGGAACAACTGTAAAACGATTTCCAACCCCCCCATCTATTCGAATCTGTTTCCCTTGATATTGAAGTTGACTCGTGTGACAAGCAGCACAAGATAAGCCCATATACACACCAGTAAACTGCCCTGATGAAACTACAGTTTTAGTCACGCCAATAGGTAGATTATCAGGATTATTTTTTGGATCAGGATCGTCTAGTAAAAGCCCCATACGGTCTGCGTTAGCAGCACTACTAAAAAGCTCCGAAGAGTTAGCAAGTTGGAGAGCTAAATAGATGTCATATGAAATCAATGCAGAACCTTGTGAGGTCCAATAGTAATCTGCGCGATCCTGCTCTGACCACGCTTGATTTAAATAGGCTGCTTTTGGTGGTGTTGCTGATGCACTATCGGTTCCGCTACCGCCACTGCAAGATATCAAGTTAAGAACGGTGACTATGCCCGGCAGTAACCAAATTTTTTTAATCTTCATGAGGTTTATTTAAAAATTATTTAAATTGGGATTTATATTTTAACTTTAAAATCCTGACCATAACAACCCCTCGAAAGAACGGTATGAGATAGATTCACTGTCTCCTGTTGGCCGATTTGAGACGGCCATACCCCTAAAAATACTTACTGTTGAATGGCTGCAATAGATCTACAAATGGACATTCTTTCAAAAAATAGCTAGTCGTCTGTGCAAAACAGTGTGTAAAGGTAAGCTGGATGGGACCCTTTTTAAAAAACGGGGGGTGGGGGTACAGTGGGAGTCGGCTTCTGGAAATGCGTCAAGGGGTACCCCTCTTTTATCTAGTATGCGGATGAAATGCGTCCTACTAAGCCACCATGAACATCGATTTGCGCTTAGCTAATATATGGTTGATTCGATTTTGTACTACCTGTGTCACCCATAAGAAAATTCAGGTCATTTATTTATTAACTGATTGCCTCTTTAAGCTGATTGAGTTAGCGTCTAAGCTCTATGCCACAAGGGTTTCACTCGATAACCTGGTCAGGTCGGGAACGAAGCAGCCAAACCCAATTGTGTCAGTGCCGAGGGTAAGCCTTGAAGCGTCCTTCATCGATGAGGATCGTCATCACTAGACTTTTAAAACAGCATCAGAAGAAAAGCTAAAGATCCTGACCCGTAACTCAGGAGTGGCTCGAAGATGCTTAGGGTCCCTCTAGCATGTGCATCAAAAGCCGCTTAACTTGGTCAAAATTTGGTCAAACAGTTATCAAATCTGGTCAAAAAAGGTGTATAAATAAGTCTGGTGAGGGTTTTTAAAGTGGTTGGTATTTCTACCCGCAAGCCCTTGTTTTATTTGTTGTTTGGCTTTGCTTTAGTGGCCTGCCCAGCACGATTCGAACGTGCGACCTACGCCTTAGAAGGGCGTTGCTCTATCCAGCTGAGCTATGGGCAGATGGAAACACGAATTGCTGGACTAAAGAATCATGGTCGGGGCGA
>CAJAHC010000389.1 GCA_903939355.1 uncultured Methylococcaceae bacterium
CAATATTAAATTAATTAACTACGCTCTAGAAATGAAAGTCACAAATGTCGTCTGAAAATAAGTGTTTAGGTAATATTATGATAGTATTAGCAAACTGTTTTTTTTATTGATTACAATGACGCATCCAACCCCCCCAGTTCAATTAATAGATCGTTTCGGCAGACTAGTTGATTATTTAAGAATTTCTATTACGGATCGTTGTGACTTTCGCTGCGTGTATTGTATGGCAGAAGACATGACTTTTTTACCACGTGCGCAAGTGTTAACGCTTGAAGAAATTCATACGCTTGCCAAAGCCTTTGCCGAGTTGGGTGTTAAAAAGATCAGAGTAACAGGTGGTGAGCCTTTGGTAAGAAAAGGGGCTTTGGAATTGCTGGAAAATATAGGTCAAATTAAAAGTTTGCATGAGCTGGTGATAACGACCAACGGCTCGCAACTGGAAGCGATGTCGGCTGATTTAAAAAATGCCGGTGTTAAGCGCATTAATATTAGTTTGGATACCTTGGATGCCGATAAATTTAAGGCCATTACCCGAACCGGTGATTTAAAGCAGGTACTTCGTGGTATAGACGCTGTTAAGGCGGTTGGTTTTGAGGGCATAAAAATCAATGCCGTGATTCTTAAAGGCAGAAATGATCAAGAAGTAACTGATTTAGTGCAGTATGCTGTCGATAAAGGCATTGATATCAGTTTTATTGAAGAAATGCCTTTAGGTGTTGTTGCCAAACATGATCGCTCAGAAGCTTATTATTCCAGTGATTTGATTAAGCAGGATTTAGCTCAAACATTTTCTTTAGAAACCTCTCTTGAAAAAACCGGTGGGCCTTCAAATTATTTTAAAGTGGCGGGTACACAAACGAAGGTGGGTTTTATTTCACCCCACAGTGAAAATTTCTGTAGCACTTGTAATCGCGTACGTTTGACGGTTGAAGGGCGTTTGTTACTCTGTTTAGGTAATGAACATTCGGTTGATTTAAAGGCAGTGCTTAGAGCCAATCCCGGTAATATGGAAGTTCTTAAACAGACAATTATTAATGCCATGATGATCAAGCCTGAAAAACATGAGTTTAATATCCATGAGCAACCAGTAATTTTACGTTATATGAATATGACCGGTGGTTGATGCTGGTGATGAAGATTCTCCCTGAAAGGCTCGAAAATTGTTAGATAGGTAAGTCTTTAGTTGTTCAATTGAACCACTGAGCATTAACTACATGAATTTATATCGTGTTTTTATGGGTTGCTAAAGAATTAAAGAAAAGGGGTCGATAGAGTTAGACATTTTGCACACTATCAATCTATGCTGATAAGTGAACGTAATAGGAAATATAATGGTCATTAGGCGTTATTATAAATAGAGTTAGTCTGATCTTTTTACTATGACACGCATCTGTGTAAGTATATTATCTAACTTGGAAAATTAATTTCTCAGAAGTCATTATAAAGAGATTCATTAAGGGGCATTTTTATTTTGTTTCAATAAATCCAAGCACTGCAATTTGATAGTCTCGCAGATATTATCTAAAGGCAAATGACTCAAGCTTTTACTATTAAATGGTTTTTGTAACTCAATGCCAATCTGGTCTAAAGATAACAATGGGTAGGCGACAAGAATAAAAATACCGACCGTATAAAAATCCGCTTTTTCTAGTAAAGAAAAAGGTAGCAGTAATAAAAACATAAAAATAAATCTGCGGATTTTCAAAGCATAAACGAGTGGCATTGGGGTTTTTAAAATGCGCTCGCAGGCACCTAAATGATCAACCAATAAAGTCCGCTGTCCTTCCAAGATACTAAATTCAAAGCCGTCTAATTCATGTCCGTTAGTATTTGAGTAACCAGTGCGTGCTTTTTGCAATAATGCAGCTAACTTACTGGCAACAAACAATGGCATGTGTAGAGCTGATTTTAGCTCGACAAGCTCTTGCTCCGTCAGTACACCAACTAAGGGGGTAAAATTATTACCATTTCGTAATGATTCTTTGGTGGCAAATGCAAAAGCAATGGCCCATTTCACTAATGCCTCTTGCCAAGCACTATCATGCGGTCCATAGTTCAATCCGCCGATAATCAGGTTGCGAATTTGGTTAGTAATGCCACCCCATAATTTACGTGCCTCCCACCAACGTTCGTAACCGGCATTGGTTCTAAATACTAATACCATGCCCAATACTACGCCAGTGTATTCCAAGGGTGTGACATCAAGCGATGGCAAAGGTTGCCAGTAATGATCTAGCAGGACCAGTATTAAAGGATAACAACTTAACAATAACAGCATGGGTATAATGCGAGGTGTGACAGAGCCACGCAACATCAATGAACTGAGTAAAAAATTGGGGTGTTCGTCTTTATTAGTTATTAAATAAGTAGTGTCTTTCATGATTTCTTCCTAATTAAACACTAAAACTACCTAACCTTAGTTACGATGAGGCCAATTTAGAAGCTTGCTTGATTTATAAGTCAATCAAACCAATGCCCTGCTTGCTCAAAAAAGGGTAGAACGCTATGTTGATCCGGTTTTGGGTACTTAAATAGAATAGCTATTGTTTTTAAGATAAATAGATTTATGGAATATATTTATCCACCATTACCATCAATATCGTAAAAATTATCTTAAGCATTATAATTTCATCTTGTTTTGTTGATACTTTATAAAGCTAGATTCGGCAGCCTTAGCGATAAAAATGGTATCAATCAATTAATCAACTTTTTGTTACTTAGTTTGAGTCATTGTGTTACTCGTTATAGGTTTTAAAAATAGCCTTCCCGTTTCTTCTTTTCCATTGACCCGGCTTGGTCTTGATCAAGGAGTCGTCCTTGTCGTTCACTTTGCCGAGTGACCAACATTTCAGCGATAATATCTTGAACACAAGTCGCATTGCTTTCAATAGCACCGGTTTGAGGATAACAACCCAGGGTACGAAAGCGAATTTGACGTTCTTTTAAACTATTGAGTTCGTTTTTGTTTAAATACGGCAGCATCCGTTCGTCATCCAGTGCTAGAATCTGCCCGCTACTTTCGTCAATCCAGCTAAGCCTTTGCGCTGAAAAATAAAGGGGCACAAGCTCAACATGTTCCAGCATAATATATTGCCAAACATCCAGTTCAGTCCAATTGGAAAGAGGAAAGACTCTGACTGATTCACCACGATCAATTTGGCTATTATAGATTTGCCATAGTTCAGGTCGTTGTTGTTTTGGATTCCATTGATGATTGGAATCTCTAACTGAAAATACTCTTTCTTTGGCCCGCGATTTTTCTTCGTCTCGGCGAGCACCGCCCAGAGCTGCATCAAATCCATAATGACTCACTGCTTGCTTCAGGGCCTCCGTTTTCATCAAGTCGTTATACTTGACTGAGCCCGATTCAATAGGATGTATGCCCGCTGCTAAGGCAGACTTATTGCTATGTACTTTTAAGTTAAGCCCTAAATTGGCAACCAAAGTGTCGCGAAAACGAGCCATCTCAGCAAATTCCCAAGTAGTATCAATGTGCAATAAAGTGAAAGGAACATTAGCCGGCCAAAAGGCTTTTCTAGCCAAGTGCAACATGACTGTTGAATCTTTTCCAATGGAGTAAAACATGCAAGGATTTTCGAAGCAGGCGGCCACTTCACGTATGATAAATATACTTTCCGCTTCCAACTGTTTTAAATGCGTCAAATTCATGAGGTCTCCTTTTTTTATTAACCTGTATTGCGCATACCTGCTGCAATCGCGTTAATACTCCGTAACAGCGGTTTTAACCACGGATTATATTCGGTATTTTCAGCATCCACTGATCGCACCTGACGCAATAAATACACTTGGAGTATATTTAGCGGTCCTAAATAGGCATCGCGACGATGTAAAGAGGCTGCCAAAACAGGATTTTCCTCAAGCAATTGCTTGGAATTGGCAATTGTCAAAATCCACTCTACACAGTGTTGATATTCACTGGCAATTAAGCCATAAATCCGTTTGCCGGTTTCAGGATCAACACACAAGCCGGCATATTCTTTAGCAATGGCCATGTCGGACTTACTAAGGGCCATTTGAGCATTGCTTAGTAAGTTGCGAAAAAACGGCCAATCACGGTACATGGCCTGTAAGGTATCCAAACGTTCCGGCTTACCCGCACACCAAGTCGCCAAACTAAAACCAATACCATACCATGCTGGAAACGTTTGTCGAGATTGCGCCCAAGCAAATACCCAGCCTATCGCTCGAACCGAATTTTTAGAGCGATCCTGTTTTTTTCGGTGTGAAGGGCGAGAACCAATATTAAGCTGGCCAATTTCACCAACAGGCGTTGCCTCGTAAAAATAATCTAAAAATCCAGGGGTACGTTCAGTTAGTTCACGGTAACTTTGTTCACCAATGTGTGCTAATTCATCCATGATGGTCAAATACTCGGGCACATCAAGCACTACCGGTTGTACCAAGCTGAGGCTTGCCTTCATCAACCCCGTTATGCCCATAGTCAATTCGTAAACGGCAGTTTCCATGTTGTTATAGCGGTAAAACAAGACTTCACCTTGTTCAGTAAATTTAATTTGTCCACGTACGGTATCGGGTGGTTGCGCTAGAATCGCTTCATGAGTAGGACCGCCGCCACGCCCGACTGTACCGCCACGACCATGGAACAGTAGGCATTTAATGCCACGTGATTCAGCTAAGGCAATAATTTTACGTTGTGCTTGCGACAATCCCCAAGCGGAAGCCAAAATACCGCCGTCTTTACAAGAATCAGAATAGCCAAGCATAATTTCTTGGCGGTCACCGGATACCCGCAATAATTCACGATAGGTCGGGTTATCAAAAAGTCGCGTCAGCACCGCTTCAATACGATTTAAATCATCGATGGTTTCAAATAAGGGACTAATACCAATGTGACAAAACCATTGTCCACCTAGACGACCCACCAAGCCTGATTGTGTGGCCAACAGCATCACCTCCATAATATGGCTTGCGGCATGGGTCATGGAAATAACGTATTTGCCAAAACAACCCTGACCAATTTCTCGGTGCATGTTCGCAATCACCTCTAAACCGGCCAGTGTTTCTCGAGTGGCAGATGAGAGTCTTGCACGGTCATAGATCAAGCCACCGGGAGTGGCGACCGCATCACTCAGCAACGCTAAACGTTGGTTTTCATCCAGAGTGTTATAATCCAAATCTAAAGCAGTCTTTAAGATATCAGCGACTGCTTCACTGTGCTTAGTAGACTCTTGTCGAACATCTAGTTGCATCAAATGAAAACCAAACGTTTCTGTGAGACGAATTAAATCGTGCAGTTCCAAATTTGCAATGTTGGCATCACCATGGCCACGGAGGGCAGTGTCTATCAATCGTAAATCCAATAAAAACTCTGTTACATTTGCGTAGCCATAGCCATCGAGTAACACGGCCTCTCCACGCAAATGCTGCTGAACCTGGGATAGACTGCGCTCCATACGGTATTTCATGATCGCTAGTTTATGCCGGTAAGGTTCTTGCAGATAGGGTTTTTCCAGTTCGATAATTAAGGTGCCCAACTTGCAACGGTCATCGGCTAAACTTTTGATAAAATCATCCGGCAACTCACAAAAGCCGTATGAATGTGAATACTCGCTATGCAAAAACTCGAGTCGTCGACAATATTCTTGCAATACAGTTTGTGCTTGTAAGCGCAGAGCTAATATAGTGGTTTCGGGTGTTACGTTAGGATTGCCGTCTCGATCGCCACCTATCCAACTACCAAATTTCAAAAAACTGGGGATACGTATCTGTGCTGCAAGGTCATCGCCATAGACATCAATAACTGATCGTTCTAAATTACGATAGACTCGGGCGGTAGCTTGAAATAAAGACAAGGGAAAATAAAACAAGCCGGCATCAATCTCATCGACGACTGTCATTTTTCGTCCACGTAATTCATCGGTTTTCCACAGCATTTGGATTTGCGCTTGCAGGCGCTCAATACCTTCTTTTCGCAGATACCCTTTAAGACGTTTATCACCCAAGGATTCGTGGGTAATAAACACATTGCGTAATGCATTTTTTACCGTACGTCGCTTGGCTTCGGTGGGGTGGGCAGTCATCACCGGTAAATACAATAACTCATCTAGCAACACCCGAAGTTTATGCGCCGACACCCCTGAGTTTTTAAAGGTTAACAATGTGTCGTGGAAGGAATTGGGCCAATAATGCCCACCTTGCTCGGCTTGTTGCCGCCGTAAGTCCAAGTAATAAGATTCTTCTGCGATATTGAGCAAGCTGAAATAATGGTTAAATACCCGCATCACACTACTAACGGCATCAAGATTCAGTTTTTCGATACCGGTGCGTAACTGCTTCAGTTTCTTGGCATTACCATCGCTCGCCCAATTGGTAAAGCAGTTCTGTAATTGTTCAACCTGGGTACTGAATTCAGGATGGGATTGATCGTTCAAAACCCGCATCAATACTGAACCTAAAAATCGATTTGAGCGTTTTAATTCGTTATCGTTATAAGTAATTGACATGGCTAAACTCTTAAATAAAGGAGGAGAATGATTTAAATTTCTTGGGCCACAAACTTTTGATCGGGTAACGATAAGGTTTTGCGTTGTTCAGTCAATACTTTAAACTGGCAAACTTCTGGGTCAAAACCATACACTTCACCGGTTTCAATTTCGCAGACCCAGTCAACGCTCAAAAAGTTCACGTTGTGTTCCAAAATATTGGTTTGAAAATGTTGCAGACCTTGTAACAGTTTTTGCATAGCACGTTTTCTTAAGTTGAATGAATTAATCACAGTTTACACAACACTATTTACATTTAAAAATAGAATGTTTGGAATAAAAATATCGTAAATTACGATATAATAATTTTTATGCAGCGTATCAATTATCAACATTTATTTTATTTTTGGCATGTCGTCACCGAAGGCAGTATTACCGCCGCTTGTGAAAAATTACACCTTGCCCAACCCACCATCAGCGGACAGTTGACAGTATTTGAGCAAGCGATTGGTGAAAAACTATTTTATAAACAAGGACGCAAACTGCAATTGACCGATACTGGGCGTATTGTTTTCCACTATGCAGAGGAGATTTTCGCTTTAGGTCGAGAGTTAGGTAATACCTTAAAAGGTTTACCGACAGGTAGGGCATTACGTTTAACTATTGGCATTGCCGATGCGTTGCCAAAATTGGTGATCTATCGTTTGATGCAGCCCGTTTTTCAACTCCCAGAAGCGGTACAAATTTTCTGTTATGAAGACAAAGTTGAGCGACTGTTGAACGACATTGCTTTGCAAAGTATTGATTTAGTCCTATCGGATACGCCACTGACTTCAAGCAGCAATGCAAATATTTTCAATCATCTTTTAGGTGATTCTGCGGTGACTGTGTTTGCGACTGCAGAACTGGCGGCTATTTACAGACCCAATTTTCCACGTTCTTTGGGTGGTGCGCCATTTTTACTGCCGACCAATAACACAGCTTTGCGTCGTTCACTAGATCAATGGTTTGATAATGAAAATATCCGACCAAAAATTCAGGCTGAAATTGAAGATAGTGCCTTAATGAAAACGTTTGGCAAGGGTGGTATGGGGTTGTTTGTAGCACCAACCATAGTTGAGGCTGAAATTAAACGACAGTATATGGTTGAAACGGTAGGTAGGATTGAGTCAGTGAAAGAACGTTTTTACGCAATTACCGTGCGCAGGCAACTAAAACATCCGGCGGTAACCGCAATTTTGGATAATGCACGAGATAATCTCTTTTGACAGTAAATAGAATTGCCTAATTTTAATAGTTAGTGTTTTCACGGAGGGCTCGTTTTTTGCCAAGGTACACGCATACAAATTGGTCTTTTCCGTCATAGTTTATAATCGCCGAATTGAAATCGCAAAGCGTGGCCACATGCGTTTTATTGAGTTGAATTATGTCGCCTTTATTACAGTTATGTTCAATCTTAACTGTTTCTACGCCTCGTTCGGGGATATTCAAACAGACTTTGCCACTTAATTCCTCGGCATGGCAAATAGGTAAAAAGAACAACAGGAAAACCATGTATTTGATATTCATTGCTAGTGTCCTTTAGTAAGATAACTAGGTTTTTGGATAAGATCTGATTCCTGATGCTTACTTAAAACTATTGCCGCCTAGCTAAAAATAATTAATGAAGAGACATTCTAAGTTACTTTATTATGGTTTTCGGGTACATCACGTCTGGTTGCTCCAGTATAAAGTTGCCTTGGTCGACCAATTTTTTGGTCGGGATCGGCTATCATTTCAGCCCAATGTGCAATCCAGCCTACAGTTCTGCCCATTGCAAACATGGCGGTAAACATATTACTTGGTATACCTAAGGCATGAAAGACGATGCCTGAATAAAAATCCACGTTAGGATATAGTTTTTTATCAATGAAGTAGTTATCTTCAAGAGCAATTCGTTCAAGCTCAAGAGCTAACTTAAATAGTTTGTCATCATGCAGACCGAGCTCTGTAAGGACTTCATGGCAGGTAGCTCGCATCAGTTTGGCTCGAGGGTCGTGATTTTTATAAACGCGATGGCCAAAACCCATTAGACGGAATGAATCATTCTTATCCTTGGCTTTAGCAATATATTTAGGAATATGCGATACATCACCAATTTCTTTTAACATGTTAAGCACCGCTTCGTTTGCTCCGCCATGGGCCGCACCCCAAAGACAAGCAATGCCAGCGGTAATACAGGCGTAAGGGTTTGCACCACTAGAGCCAGCCAGACGCACTGTGGAAGTTGAAGCATTTTGTTCATGATCAGCGTGAAGAATTAAAATTCTATCCAAAGCCCGAACCAATACTGGATTAGGCACGAAATCGTCACACGGCGTACCAAGCATCATACGCATAAAGTTTTCGACATAACTTAGCTTGTTTTGTGGGTACATAAATGGCAGTCCAGTACTGTATTTATGACACATAGCAACGATAGTGGGTACTTTTGCTATCAGGCGAATGGCACTAATATCCCGATCATTTTTGGATTTTATATCAAGAGCATCATGATAGAAGGCCGATAATGCACCTACAACAGCAACCATAATGGCCATTGGGTGAGCATCGCGGCGAAAGCCTTTAAAGAAGTTGGTGAGTTGGTCATGAACCATCGTATGGATCGTGATGGTACTTTCAAACTCTTGCATTTCTGAGGTAGTTGGTAACTCACCATTTAGCAGCAAGTAACAAACTTCAAGAAAAGTACATTTTTCTGCCAATTGTTCAATAGGGTAACCACGATAGAGTAATATGCCCGCTTCACCATCTATGTAAGTGATGGTTGAGCTGCAACTGGCAGTCGATGTAAACCCCGGATCATAAGTAAACATGCCAGTTTGTTTATAAAGTGCCTCTACATTAATGACATCAGGCCCCGTTGTTCCAGATAATACAGGTAATTCGCACAATGAATGAGCGTTTTCATTTAAACTCAGGCTACGTATATGGGTCATGGTTTTCTCTTGCATGTTAAGTAATGGTGTAGCATTTCATAATTTGCACAGGATTAGGTGCGAGTAACATCAGCAATGGCTTGTTTTGCTAATTCAGTAACTTTAGACCAGTTTTTGGATTTTACAGCATCTGCGGGAACTAGCCAGGAGCCGCCAACACAAGCGACATTACTTAAGTTTAAGTAAGCCTTGTAATTCTCTGGAGATATACCACCAGTTGGACAAAAAGTTACTTGAGGAATTGGACCTGCAATTGATTTTAACATGGGGATACCACCAGCAGCCTCAGCTGGAAAGAATTTAAAATGGTCAAGTCCGTATTCCATGCCCAGCATTAATTCTGACAGACTCGCTATGCCGGGAATTAAGGCAATATTGCCGATCTTTGCTGCAGCCAGTAAGGAGGGTGTTAAGCCGGGACTGATGGCAAAAACGGCTCCTGCATCTTCAGCAGCTTTTAATTGCTCAGGAGTAGTAATTGTCCCGGCACCGACAATAGCTTCCTTTACTTCTTGACTAATGAGTCTGATAGCATCCAATGCGATAGGGGTACGTAGAGTAATTTCCAATACCTTGATGCCACCAGCTACCAAGGCTTTTGCTAAAGGAACAGCATCATCAAGGTTTTGAATGACCATGACCGGCATGACGGGCCCTGCATTTAAAACATCTTTGGGTTGGATTTTCCAGTTGTTTAGATTCATTTGTTACTCGTTTGTGTTGTAAGTCGGGTTAGCGTTACCCGACAAGTACGTTGGAAATGTTGGTTTATTTTATGCCAAGCCAATCAACAGTGAGTTATCTTAATCAACAAGAAAGAGGTTGGATGCACCGGTTTCAGCAGAAGAGGCGCCGAGTCTAAAGCCTCCGAACATCTCACGCCCCATGCCATAATGATGATTTTTAGAGGTATTTGGCAAAGGAATTCGATTATTAAATTCATTTTCGTCAACTAAGACATTAATATTACCGGTTTGTAGATTCATATAAATAATGTCGCCAGTACGTACTTTAGCTAAAGGCCCACCCGCTTCACATTCTGGACACATGTGGATAGCAGAAGGTACTTTGCCTGAAGCGCCAGACATGCGGCCATCAGTGACCAGTGCGACTTTAAAGCCTTTATCTTGTAAGACACCTAAAGGTGGGGTCAGTTTATGAAGTTCGGGCATACCATTAGACCGGGGGCCTTGAAAACGTAAAACAGCAATAAAGTCTTTTTCCAGTTCACCGCGTTTAAATGCGGCAAGCATATCTTCCTGATCATCAAATACAATAGCGGGGGCTTCAACGATTTGGTGGTCTATAGAAACTGCTGAAAGTTTGGATATGCCTCGGCCTAAATTACCACGCATAACATGTAAGCCACCACCTGTCGCAAAAGGGCTATCGACGGTGCTTAGAACGTTGGTATCTAAGGAGGCGTCGGACACAGGTTTCCAGATTAATTTATTATCAATCAACTGAGGTTCTTGGCAGTAGTTCTTCATGCCTCGCTGATCAGCGACTGTTATAGTATCTTCATGTAACAGTCCGTTTCTTAATAGTTCGGCTATTAATACACCCATGCCACCAGCTGCTTGAAAATGATTAACATCTGCAGGACCATTGGGATAGATTTTAGCTATTAACGGGATAGCTTTGGATAATCTGTCAAAATCATCCCAATTAAGAATGATACCGGAGGCGCGGGCAATAGCGATTAAGTGCATAGTGTGATTGGTTGATCCACCTGTTGCCAACAAACCAATAACAGCATTAATAATCGCTTTTTCCGAAACCATGTGAGCAATGGGGCGGTAATCGTCGCCCATGGCGGTAAATTTTAAAACTTGTTTTGCAGCGGCTTTAGTTAATTCATCACGTAAGGGTGTGTAGGGATTAATGAATGAGCTGCCCGGTAAGTGCAGGCCCATTATTTCCATCATCATCTGGTTACTGTTTGCTGTGCCATAAAAGGTGCAAGTGCCTGGGCTGTGGTAGGAAGCTGATTCAGCTTCAAGCAATTCTTTACGGCCAATTTTACCAATCGCATAGTCTTGGCGGGCTCGTGCTTTTTCTTTGTTGGTCAGGCCGCTGGGCATTGGACCAGCAGGAATAAACAGGGTAGGCAGATGGCCAAAGCTTAGCGCACCAATCAAGAGTCCAGGTACGATCTTATCACAAACACCTAAATACAAAGCGCCGTCAAACATGTTGTGACTCATGCCTATAGCAGTCGTCATGGCAATCAAGTCGCGGCTAAATAAGGATAGCTCCATTCCTGGTTGACCTTGGGTAATACCGTCACACATAGCGGGGACGCCACCGGCAACTTGGGCGACTCCACCTGCTTCTCTGATGGCGGCTTTAATTAAGTCAGGAGAATCTTTGTAGGGTTGATGAGCCGATAACATGTCATTGTAGGACGTGATGATGGCAATATTGGCTTTTTGATCGCCTGTTAAATCGGCTTTCTCACTGGCGCTACAAGCAGCAAAGCCATGAGCTAAATTACCGCAACCCATTCCTGAACGGATAGGGCCTTTTTTGGCGATAGCATCGATATAATTTAGGTAAGCTGAGCGGGTTTTATGGCTACGATCAACTATATCTTGCGTTACTTTTTCAATGACTGGGTGCATGTTTTTTTCCTGAGTTAAGTTTACGCGGGGTGTTTATTCTTCCCAAGCACGGCCATCTCTGGCAATCAATGCAACAGAGGCAACAGGACCCCATGTACCGGCGGAGTAAGGTTTGGGGACATCTCTGTAATGATGCCAAGCATTTTGTATGGAATCAACCCACGTCCAAGCTTGTTCAATTTCTTCTCGACTAAGAAACAAAGTTGGATTGCCACGCATAGCTTCAAGTACCAATTTTTCATAGCCGCCGAAAATACGACTTTCTTTAAAGGTATCAGAAAAGCTTAAATCCAGTTTGGTTTTTTGAAGTTTAATATGTTCATCAATGCCAGGTATTTTATTAAGCATTTCAATTTCCACACCTTCATTCGGTTGTAGATGAATAATCAACTTATTGGGAGGTAGCTCACGAAAACTGTCTTTGAAAATATTGTGAGGCAACTGTTTGAAATACACAACGATTTCAGTTCGTTTGCCTGTTAAGCGTTTGCCAGTCCGTAAGTAAAAGGGTACACCCGCCCAACGCCAGTTATCAATATCAACGCGTAAGGCAACAAAGCTCTCGGCAGTGCTTTCAATATTTGCTCCGTCCTCTTCAAGGTAGCCAGGAACAGCGTTACCTTTGATATAACCTTTGGTGTACTGTCCGCGTACGGTTTTTTCTTCTACGTTGTTGATGGTAATCGGGCGGAGAGCTTTAAGTACTTTTATTTTTTCATTATGAATGCTTTCAGCTTCGAGGTTGACTGGCGGCTCCATGGCAATAAATGTCAAAATTTGCAGAAGGTGATTCTGTACCATATCGCGTAACTGTCCGGTTTTATCAAAATAATCCCAGCGACCTTCAATACCAACTTCTTCGCCAACTGTAATCTGAATATGGTCTATAGTATTGTGATTCCAGTTAGTAGTGAAGATTGAGTTAGCGAAGCGTAATGCCAATAAATTCAATACGGTTTCTTTGCCCAGATAATGATCAATGCGATAAACCTGTTTTTCGCTGAATACACCGGCCACTTCATCATTGATTTCTTTTGATGACTTTAGATCATGGCCTATTGGTTTTTCCATTACCATCCGTGAGCTTTCTGTTAAAACACCTGATGACGAAAGGCCTTGGCAAATGTTTTTGAATAGAAAGGGAGACACAGCGAAGTAATTGACCATAATTCTCGATTTTTGGTCAATAACTGTATTTAATTGTTTATATTGCTCAGGCTTGGTCAAATCTATTCTTAAATAAGAAAGTCTTGCAGAAAAACGTTTCCAGACAATTCGATCAATGTCATCACTTAAAAAATCTTCTAAACTTTTGTGAGCTATCTCAACAAACGCTTTGCTTTCTATGTCATGTAGATCGACACCGATAATGCGAGTATCCGCTTCAAGAAAGTTTGCGTTTTCAAGGCGATAAAGGGAAATAATTAACTTTCGTTTTGATAAATCACCGAGCGCACCATAAATTACTAAATCACAGGGTTTAAATGCATTTTTGTCTTTCATGTGTTGATTGTCGAATAAAGATTTAAAGGCGGATGTAAAAAGCTGATTTTTGCATATAATTATTCCCCATTATCTCAGAATTTGTTGCAATATGCTGTTAATGATTGTGATGCTTTTTCTCTAAAGATGAATGTAGCTATTAATGTTGGTTTTATTTGTACAAAAAAATCGTTAGATTTTTTCGATAAATTGTTATAACAATAATATTGTCACTATGAGTTGATATGACATTTAGTTTCGCTTTTTCGCCGTCATCGGATATTTGATAAGGATTTGTTATTTGTTGACAATCTGCTTGTCGGCTTTTATAGTATCGACTCACTATTAGTGATCTAAGCAAACTATTAATGTCAAATGTAGAACTTATTGATGATGGGTTTTAGCTTGTTAAATAAGCTTAGCCTTACTATTTTTCGGCAGTTGATCTTAGATTACCCTAGGCTATATCCAGCAAAATTTAGATTGACGTGCTTTCACAATAACAATTAACTATTAAGGGGAAACACATGAGTTTTAAACACATAGTTGCAGTGCTATTGCTTTCAACCTGCTCATTGACAAATGTTTATGCGGCTGGAGAGCCTGTTAATGAGGATTTATCTCTGCTTTTTATGCTTTCTGAAGAGTTGATTGATTTGGGTAAGCAGCATGATTCAGCTGGCTTTATAGAGTTTGTTGATATGGCTTTAAAGCTTGCCTCAGAGAACAGAAACAATTCCCTTATATTGCCTCGTGCCAGTGCTAAATTTAGAATAGCTAAATACGCAGTAAAAGAAGG
>CAJAHC010000390.1 GCA_903939355.1 uncultured Methylococcaceae bacterium
TCTAGAGACTAGAGTTGTTTTCATAACCGTAGAGTAAATTTTCTTTGAATGATATCCCGTTAAGTGTGTTAATTGGCATACTTGTTTTCATGCTTGTTTTGTCCGCTTTTTTTTCTGGATCTGAAACGTCTTTAATGACTCTTAATCGATATCGATTAAGGCATTTAGTTAAGCTGAAGCACTCTGGCGCTATTAAAGCTCATCGGTTATTACAAAGGCCTGATCGGTTGTTGGGTCTGATTTTACTCAGTAATAGTTTTGTAAATAATTTCGCTTCATCAATAGCCACTGTTATTGCGATTAAACTCTATGCAGATGATGAAGCTGTCTTAGCTATCGCGACCGGTCTTTTGACTCTTGTCATGGTTATCTGTTCAGAAGTAACACCTAAAACACTGGCAGCTATTAAACCAGAGTTACTTGCATTTCCAGCGGCCTGGATTTATACACCTTTACTTAAAGTGTTTTATCCGGTTGTTTGGGTGGTTAATATTTTTGTTAAATTACTGCTTAGGTTAATTGGTGTTGATACTAATAAGCGCAGTCGCGATTCCCTGAATAAAGATGAATTAAAAAGTATTATTACGGAAGCAGAAAGTTTAATGCCTTTAAGGTATCAAAAAATGTTACTGGGTATACTAGATCTCGAGTCAGCAACAGTAGAAGATATTATGACGCCTCGTAATGAAATTGTAGGGATTGATCTTGAAGCGTCCATTGAAGATATTATCACACAGATAAAAACTAGCCCGCACAGTCGCTTGGCAGTATATAAAAAGAGTATTGACCGAGTAGTTGGTTTTCTTCATTTAAGAAATGTCTTGGTGTTGGTTAATAAAGATAATTTTGATAAACAATCTATTATAAATTTATTGATCAAGCCGGCATTCATTCCTGAGAACACCCCTGTTCATACCCAAATGCTCAGATTTAAAAATGAAAAAATACGCATAGGACTAGTGGTTGATGAATACGGAGATGTGCAAGGGCTAGTTACATTGGATGATTTGCTACAAGAAATAGTAGGGGAATTGATTGCTGATGATGAGATTGCCAGGAAACAAAGTGATGGAAGTTATTTGATAGATGCCTCAATTACGGTTAGAGAATTAAACCGAGTCATGGATTGGTCATTGCCAACGGAAGGGCCAAAAACACTTAATGGACTTATTATTGACTTTATGGAGACAATTCCTAAATCAGGCACAAGCATTAAGTTGCAGGGGCATCCTCTGGAAATAATAAAACGCAATGAAAATGCAGTAAAATTGGTCAAATTTTTACCTGAGAAATAAGATGCCTACAATTAACGGTAAATTTTATTATTGAAAGTAATATTATCTCTTGATAATAATGGAGTTAATTTAAAGTAAATTTATAATAATTTATTTTTAGTTTTATAACGCGTGTAAGATATCGTTAATGTTAGTTGTATGTGAGAGCTAGATCATTAATGGTGGCTAACGAACAAGCTAGTCTTAAATATGATCTGAATTTTAAAATCGTAAATATTTTTAAACATAACAATAATCCTCAATTAAATATTAACTTTTCGCTTTACGCGACAATATTCTCAATACGAAGATGAAGAAAAAAATAGCTATCCTATTTGTAGTGGTATTACTTGTTGTTATTAATTTCAGTATTTGGAGTTATATCAATAACCCTTTGCAATTACAGGCATGGAGCAAGACTACGATGGGGGTTACTTATGACCCCATGCGCAAACAAGATACGCAAACAGGAAATACTTATCCTAGTGAGGCGGATATGGATAGTGATTTGGCGCTACTTGCCGATAAGGTCCATGCCGTAAGAACTTACAGTATGTTAAAAGGACAGGATAAGATACCTGCGCTTGCAGCGAAATATAATTTAAATACAACGTTAGGTGCTTGGATTGATGGCAATTTGGAAAAGAACCATCAAGAAATTGAAACTTTAATTGAAGTTGGTCGTCAAAATAATCCCAAAATTATTCGCCTTATGGTGGGTAATGAGGTGTTGCTGCGTGCTGATATTCCTAAAACAAGTTTAATTGAGTATATTCGAGAAGTAAAAAAACGTAGTTGGCGTCCAGTTAGTACATCTGAAACATGGGATGTGTGGTTAAAAAACCCCGACTTGGTTGCTGAGGTCGATTTTATAGCAGTGCATATTTTACCTTATTGGGAAGGTATTGCAGCAGATGACGCAGTTGATTATGTTTTTGATCGATTTCATGCGGTGCAACTGGCCTACCCGAACAAACCAATTATTATTACTGAAGTTGGTTGGCCTTCTGATGGTCAACCGTTTAAGCATGCAGAAGCCTCAATATCTAATCAAGCAAGATTTTTACGTGAGTTTCTTAATCGGGCTGATATTGAAAAAATTAATTACTACATTGTAGAAGCGTTTGATCAGCCGTGGAAAAAGTCTATAGAAGGTTCGGCTGGTGCTTATTGGGGTATTTTTAATGCTGATAGGCAGCCTAAATACCCTATGGATGCTGACGTTATTACCCTGCCTGGTTGGAAAAACTGGGCAGCTGGGGCTGCCGTTTTTAGCATGGTCTTGATGGGTTTGTTTTTGTTTACCCGCAGTACTTTAAAGCTACCCGGTGTTTTATTTTTTGGTTTAATTACTAATCTTGCAGCTTCAGTTATTTTTTGGTCAGCCTCCACAGGTGCTCAGCAATATCAAACTAAATTGGGTATTCTATTTTGGAGTCTCATGTTGTTGATGCAGGTTATGGCCGTCGTCATTCTTCTAATAGAAAGTCTGGAGATTGCGGAAGTTGTCTGGCATAGAAATACAGCTAGAACCTTTAAGCCATTAAAACCGCACGCTGAATTTAAATATCCCAAAGTCTCATTACATTTACCTATTCATAATGAGCCGCCAATGATGGTGCGTAAAACGCTTGAGGCCTTAGCCAAGGTGGATTATCCCAATATTGAAGTTTTGGTAATGGACAATAATACAAAAGACCCAGCCATTTGGGAGCCGGTGCGTGATGATTGCGAAAGACTTGGGCCAATGTTTCGGTTCTTTCATTTGGAAAATTGGCCGGGATTTAAGGCAGGTGCGATTAATCACGCACTTGAACAGACTGCCAGTGACGCAGAAATTATTGCAGTTATTGATAGTGATTATGTTTTATCGCCAGATTGGCTCAATTCCATGGTGCCTTATTTTGATAATGAAAATGTCGGTTTTATACAGTCTCCTCAGGACTATCGTGATCGCGATCAAAGTCTGTTTAAGTCATTTTGTTACTGGGAATATGCCGGCTTTTTTAATATTGGTATGATGCAAAGAAACGAATATAACGCCATTATTCAGCATGGTACGATGACCATGATTAGGAAGTCAGCTTTATTGGAAGTTGGTAATTGGGCAGA
>CAJAHC010000391.1 GCA_903939355.1 uncultured Methylococcaceae bacterium
CGCCTTGGTATCCATGTCCAGTGACAGGCAGATGGATATTAGTAGAACAGATAATCAGCTGCGCTCAGCACAAGCATGGGAATATGTTTATGGACTTGAAGCGTGGGCAGCTAATCAGCTAAAACTTGATATTGATAATAACAAATACGATGCCTTAACCGACCTTTGGGGTAAACCACTAACCATAAAGCCAACCTCTGAAGGTAGCGTAAAAGCAGATATTATTGAACTACAAGGTAAAATCAACCTGAATAATTTACTGGTTGATGGTAAAGCCAGTGAGGAAGATGTCCAACAATTAAAGCGCTTATTGTCACATCTTGAAATAAAGCCCGAGTTGGTTGACGCCATGCTGGATTGGATCGATTCAGATATGGATATCAGGTATCCAAACGGTGCAGAAGATGAAACCTATACCCGCTTGTTGCCCCCTTATCGCAGCGCCAATGTTCCGTTTGCAGAAGTGAGTGAATTATTGCGGGTTCAAGGCATAACTCTAAAGGATTATAAAAAAATGCTACCTTATATCTATGTTACTGATACCTACGAGCCAGTTAATATAAATACCGCTAGCGTAGAAGTATTACGCACGCTAGCGCCCAAGATAAAAAAAGATGAGGCAGAATCCATCTATAGAGCCAGTGGCAAACCTTTTGCAAAAGTGGATGAATTCTTAAAAGATGAAGCCATGAAAGGCATTAGTGTCAACAAAGCAAAGTTAAGTGTAGACAGCCATTTTTTTTTATTATCAGGGCATATTGACATGGGCAAAAATGGTTTGCTATTTCAGACGCAATTATCACGAAGTCAATCAGGTGATGTTAAAGTAACCAAACGCTTGCGCAGGAGTTTACTCGATGGCTGAGCCCATTATAGTCAGGTTAATCAATCAACAAGATTTAATTGTACAATGGTTACCGGTAAAGCCCACAGGCGTTTCTGAAATACAGCAAGGTAACTTGCAGGCGCTGGCAAAAAGTATTGCTAACAGATCTGTTATTTTGTTATTGCCAGCATCTGAAGTATTACTGTTGGCAATAGACCTTCCGGTTAAAAGCAATAACCAAATTAAAAAAGCATTGCCCTTTGCCCTTGAAGAATTGTTGGCTGACGAAATGGAAACCTACCATTTAGTTTGGCATCGCGAAGTTAAAGGTAAGCTTTATGTGGCGGCAATACACCAAGAAAAATTTAAATCCTGTTTGGCAGGTTTTGAAGAGCATGGGATTAAATTGGATAGTGTGTATTCGGAAACTTTATGTTTGCCTTATATAGAAGGGAGTTGTTCTTTGATAATTGAGAATCAACGCGCTATTTTAAAGACGGCGACATGGTTGGGTGGCGGTATTGATACGAATATTTTGCCGATTGTTTTGGATAAAATACTTATGGATAATCCAAGCTTGCAACCGTTACATTGTTGGTCGAATGATGAGCCTGCTCAGTGGTTATCAGAATTGTCTGTCAATCTGTCTTACCATAAAATTGATCCAGTCTTATTGCTCTTAGAGACAGACGTTAAAAAGTTGAAGGGTGAGTTAAACTTATTAACGCAGGCTTTTGAACAAAAAAATAGCCTCTCGGTGCAGTGGAAACAATGGTTGCCAGCCTTTTGTATTATTCTTTTAACAGTGATACTTCAAATCAGTGTTCTACTCAATGGTTATTGGCAAAAGAAACAAGAATTGGCAACACTTGAGGCTCAAACAGTGAGTTTGTTCAAACAAACTTTTCCCGAGGTTAAGCGTCTTGTAAATATTAAGGTTCAAGCTGAGCAACAATTAATTGACCTTAAAAAACAAAGCAAAAGCAAAGGCAGTCAATTTATGCAACTTTTATATAAAACAGGTGAGGTGCTAACTGTAAACTCGGGTGTTGAAATGCGCCAACTTGATTATATCAATGAGATTTTGCAAATTCAGTTAAATGCACCGGACATCTCTCAGGTAGAACAAATTAAACAACAACTTGAAAGTACTGATGCGTTATCGGTAAAAATACAATCTACCGAAGTAACTTCAAACAGCGTACAGGTCAATTATGAAATTAAACAAAAATGACATGATGCAGCGATTGACAGAGTTGTCACCAAGAGAACGTTTGTTATCTACTGGAACAGTGTTACTTGTCTTGTCTTATGGTTTCTATCAGTTGATTTATACCCCCATTGCTGATGATAAAATTTTGTTTAATCAAAAAATAGAAGTGCAAAAACAAGACTACCAGTACTTAAAAAAAATAAGTATGGAAGTTACCGAGCTCAGAAAATATCAGACAGAGGATGTTAAAAATCAGGATGGACAATCATTGCTAGCTATAATAGATTTAAGTAGTCTTCAGATGCAAATAAAACCTACCATAAAACGTGTTATCCCTGATGATGCAAATAAAGTTACTTTATGGTTGGAAGATATCCAGTTTGATCAATTTATTGACTGGTTGATCGCGTTGGAATCTATGCATGGCATTACCGTCAATCAAATTAACATTACACCTGATCAATTGAAAAATGGCTGGGTAAATATAAAAGTACAGCTGAGTAATTGACTATCATTGCTCTTTGTTTTTGTTAGGTATTTCAACTTGACTGTATTTGTTAGTTAAATAATTTCCAAGCCAATATTTAATATCAGCTTCTTTAAAGGGTTGCGCCTCTTTAATTTGTAATAATTTCTTCCGTAGCAGATTTTCAGGCATTAATAATAATTCAATATCACACATCCCAACAAACTTCTCGGGGTTGGCATTACCGTCATTAATAATTTTAAAAAGTTGCTGTTTTTTTAAGCCTAAATTTTGGTTAAGTTCTTCATAAAACTTAACAAACAAAGGAAGTAAGTCACTCCCCGTATGGTTAAAATCAATTAGTTCATCTGCACGATTTAAAAGGAAATTAATAGCAAATCGATAAATGTCAGACTCTCTTACCAGTAAGCGAGAGGCTAGGTTCTGGACACTTAACCGATCAGTGTTATCCAAGCGTAATGAGATAATAATTTTTTTCTTGTCTAGTATTTCATTTGAAGACATGGTTTGAGTTGGCTATAAGAAATGATGATGATGAATAATAATAATGCATGTTTTCCATTCATAGTAATCACCAAATGTTACAGTTGTATAACAAAATAATTTTTTTGCAGGGATCAATGCCGATTTGGTCTAATTAAACGTAAACATCGTTTGTTATTTTAGCTAAATCCAAATAGCACTAAGAGTACCCAGATTGAATGTTGAAATTTATTTTAGCGAATAGGCGAGCAGTCTTTATTTTTGCAAAAATATTAACCGGGCATTCTGTTCAAAGTTCAACAATAAATATTCACTACTAACGCCTTCAACTACCTAATCTATTGAGCTTCAATTGGTTTTCAATGGTTTCATGCTGTTTGGTAAAGCTAGCATTATTAGTCCGTTAAAATCGCTGCTGTTGAGCTGTGGCATCTAAAAATTGGCATGTCGCTGGGCTGCTGTTGAAATAATGTTAAGCACAAATTGTTAGCCATTTAAAATAAAGTGCTCTCTAAGAAATAATTTTTAATGTAATACATGTAAGCAAACTGTAACTTTCTAGTAATCAAACTGACTTTTAAGCTATTTATAATTTAATGAGGATCAAAAGATCTGAGCTTTAGTTTATGTCCTATATTGGATTAAATAAACGTAATGCTTTTTCTTGTAAATGGACTTAAGTTATTTTGATTGCTAAAGGATCTATGGTCTCTATGGGTGTTTAACATAAACACTGTTTATGCTTGTTGTCCAAGTGAAGTCATAACTGTTTTAAGTGTATTTATTTTTACCCTTTTCTTAATATTAATGAGAGATTCACTATGAAAAAATTATTATTAGCGTCTGCGATTATTGCAGGCAGTTTCGCAGGTCAAGCAACTGCAGCTATTCCGCTTAAAGATGGATTTGTAGATTTTTCTGCTGCAACTGGTCTAGCACAAGCAGGTGCCGTTAAGCAGGAAATTTGGATGGCCGGCTCTTCTGCTGCAACGCAGTTTATTGAAAAATCAATCATTGCTTCTTCCATAGGACCTGTTTACAAGTATAAAGATGTTGATGGAAAAGCATTTACCTATATTTTCACTGCTAAAGCCAATGTGACTGGTTTAACTCCAGGTGCCACTTATATTGTTAACAAAAGAGACGGCGGTGGTTCAATTACTGGTATCTTGGCTGCCACTGTCCCTCCAACTGATGCAAGTTTCAATAATAGAACTGCCGCTGCAAACGCTCTAGGTGCTCAAACTCTTACTAAAGCTTGTGAGCTGAAAGATGGTATAACTACTTGTACCACGCCAGCACTGATCGCTTTGGTTGCTCATGCCTCAGACGTTAAGTTGTCAGATGTTGATGCTGCGCAATTTGCATCAGCATTAAATGGAGCGGATGCCGCAAATGGTTTAGCTACAAAAGCGCTAACAGTAACTTCTACACCTATTGCTGCACAAGTATTCGGTATTGCTGTGAATTTAAGATTGCGTGATGCCATGCAGGTAGCTATGAATAAAGCAGGTGTTTTGCCTGCGACTTGTCTGTCTACTGCTAAAGAAACAGAAGCATGTATGCCAAGTTTAACATCTCAACAATTAGCCACTATTTGGGCTAAAGATCGTTTTACAAATTGGGGTAACTTAAGATTTGGTGGCACAACAGGAACAGATCTTGTAACTGCTCAATCAGCTGCAAATAAACCAGCTAACCTTGATGTTCATATGTGTTCACGTACTGCTGGGTCAGGCACGTTGGCAACGTTAAATGTCAAATTTGAAAACGCACCTTGTTTCTCAGGTAATGAAGCTATTCAGGCACCAGTTACTCAAACAACTGTAGTTGAAGCTGGTGCTAGTGGCTCTAAGAAGCTCTATCATGCAACGACCAGTACAGGTAACCTTGAGAACTGTTTGACTGCATTGGATGAAGGAAAAGCAAATTCAACATTTACTCCGCCAAGCAGTTTCCGTTGGGCGATCGGTGTACTGGGTGCTGAAAGAAATGCGACTAACGCGAAGGCTTACCGTTTTATTAAAATTGATGGCGTTCCTGCAAGTGCAGAAAATGTTGTAAAAGGTGCGTATAAGTTTTGGGCGGAGTTGGCAACAATTGGCAAAACATCAACTGATGTTTTAACCACTGCGATTATGAACAACGTAAAAAATCCAACTCTCATTAAATTGGTTAATGTAGATAATCTAAATTTTGGTGTCACTGGATTTCTAGGGGTTGCAAATAATGCAGCAGCTCTACCAACTTACAATTCAATTATTGCTCCTGGTACAAAAATTAATGGAGCATTTGATGCGGCAAGACCAGTTAATTTGTATACACATTCTGGTTTGGCAGCAAACTCACTAAACCATTGCCGCGCTCCTACTATTCTAACGGGCGCAAAAGCAATGCAAGGTTTGAACTAAGATTCTTTAAAGTTTAAATTGTAAAGGGATTTTCCGTGTAATAATGACCAACCGTCGTAAAAAAACGGTTGGTTTTTTAATTTTTCAGAAAGAGTAACTTAAATCCGTGTATTTTTATTAAAAATTAAAATATAAGGCACTAAGAAACCTGTCAAAACCGATCTAGATTTTAATTCTCCAAAAAATAAAGCGACACCCTTTCAATAAAGTCTTAGCGACTCTCCGTGCCGTGGCAAAACTAAGTAGTTAAATCCTAGTCATGCATTATTTACAGTTTTTTTGATAAGTAATGCAACCCTCGCTGTGCTCATTACGTTAGTCAAAGCAATACCAAATTTTGATAAAGAAAACTGATAGATATCTGTATTGACGAGCCTTACGAAAATAAATTAAGTAATGCTATTGGAAGTGATATTCAGCGTTCAAGATATTTATTTTACTTGTCATATAACTTTAACTTAACAGATATAAAATAAAAAAATATTTTTATGTATTAAAAAATAAATCTAACAGAGTCACGTTTAAATCAGAATGCAATTAAATCGTAAAACACAATCTCTTGTCCTGGTGTGGGTTCTCAGGATAGGAATGGCAGTAGCTCAGATTGAGCACGAAGCTTATGCGCAAGAGACAAATCAGGATTCCACTGCTGAAGATGTGAGCCAAGGTGCCCCTAATCAGCCGGCAACGTTTGATTTGTTGGAGCTCCGTGTTAAAGGTAGTACAAAGGTTGATAAAAGGCAATTGGAGCATACTATCTATCCTTTTTTGGGCCCTAAAAAAAGCTTAGATAATGTTGAGTTAGCTCGCGCTGCATTAGAAGAACTGTACAAAGCTCAGGGTTATCAAACTGTGTTAGTGGATATTCCCGAGCAGGATGTTAAAAACGGTATCGTCTATTTACAAGTGATTGAAGGTAAAGTGTCACGCTTAAAGGTTAAAGATTCCCGTTATTTTGCAATGGGTAAAATTAAGGCTGGCGTGCCAGAGTTGGCAGAAGGCAATGTGCCGCATTTTCCAACAATGCAAAAACAGTTAACAGAATTAAGTGGCCAAAGTGCTGATCGTAAAATTCAACCCGTTTTACGGGCCGGAGATACGCCGGGCACCCTTGAGGTTGATTTAAAAGTAAAAGATGAGCTACCGTTGCATGGTAGTGTTTTGCTTAACGGTCGAAATTCGTTCGGTACGACTCGGTTACGTTTAATTACGTCAGTGCAATACGACAATCTTTGGCAGGCAATGCACAGTGCTTCGTTTATGTATCAAGGTTCACCTGAAAACATTGACCAGGTGGATGTGATGGCAGGCACTTATGCCCTGCCGATTTTTAGTACCGATATGCGTTTGGCCATGTACGGTGTGAATTCATCTTCAAGTTCACAGATTGCCAGTGCTGGCACGATGGACGTGATCGGTATTGGTAGTATTTTTGGAGGGAGACTTATTGCGCCTCTGAAGGCGCCCGTACCTGATTTTTATCATAGTCTTACAGCTGGCGTCGATTATAAAGACTTTCAGGAAGCTTTAAGGCCTCTGGGGAGTGATGCGATAGAAACGCCCATTCAATATACGCCTTTTTTGGCCCAATACACCGGAAGTTACCGTACGGATGAATCATTTACTGCTTTAGATTTAGGTATGCATTTTTCTGTACGGGGGGTGGGTAATGATCAAGCGCAGTTTGAACAAAAACGTTATAACGCTAAGGCAAATTATATGTACCTTACGACAGATCTCAAGTTTAAACATGATTTGCCTTTAGGAATGGAGATTAGTACTCGTTTTACCAATCACTTGGCGGATTCACCCCTTATAAGTAATGAACAGTATTCATTAGGTGGCGCGTTAAACGTACGTGGTTATTATGAAACTCAGGCGCTCGTTGATGACGCGGTGTTTGGTTCGCTGGAGCTCTATACGCCACGTTTTAGCACCCTTGACAGTGTATATTTAAATAATTTGAAATTCATGGCATTTCTTGATTCAGGTAATGGTTGGATACTTGATCCTTTGCCGGGTCAGGTCAACAGTTACTATCTGGCGGGTGCGGGTGTTGGTTTAAATTTTCAGATACAAAAATTCTTGACTACAGCGCTTGACATTGGTTTCCCATTCATTGCTTTGGGGCCTGTGAGCGTAGGTGATCCGCGCGTTGACTTTACCGTCGAAACAGCGTTTTAATTTTTTAGGGGTAAAAAACGGTTATGAATGACTTGCCGCAGTTGAAACAATCTAATATCACTAATGATCATTGCAGACTAAGACCTTTGGTTTGGGGAATACGGTGGGTTATTGCAAGTGGCTTGTTGGTTGGTTCGAATGTGTCAACAGCGGATACACCTTTGCCAGTTCCTACATTTAATGCAATTACTCCTGGCCAGGTCCCAGTCCCTATCATTGCAAACGCAGCAAATGGGCAAGCGACAGCAGCAATAGCAGGTAACGCGATGAATATTCGTCAGATTACCGACAAGGCTACTATAGATTGGAAAAGTTTTAACATTGATCATGGTTATAGTGTAAATTTTCAGCAACCAAATTCATCATCAGTAGCACTCAATAGAATACATGATGCAAATGCCACGCAAATTTTGGGCGCTCTTAATGCCAATGGTCAGGTATATCTACTCAATACGAATGGTATATTGTTTGGTAACGGCTCGCAAGTAAATACAAACGGTTTGGTAGCATCGGCGCTCAATATTACTGATGAAGCCCTTAAAACAGGCATTATTCGAGTATTTGACAAAAATATCAACTCACAAGAAATGGAAGTCAAGGCAGCGTTAAATGGCAATACCAATGATATAAAGACAGCGGTTAATCCGAATGCCAAAGTAACTGTAGCTAAAGGTGCAAATATTCATGTAGGCAAAAATGGTAGTATTATCCTGGCCGCGCCTACTGTGAGTAACGCCGGTAAAATTTCAACGGATGAGCAAGGCCAAATTTTATTGGTTGCCAGTAAAGATGCGGTTTATTTACAGCCTACTTCCGATAAAGACCCCTTCGCAGGGTTGTTGGTCGAAGTGGGTAAGGGAGGTAAGGTTTCCAACGAGGCAACCGGGCAAATCGCGTCTTCCCAAGGTAATGTTACATTGGCGGGTTTTGCAGTGAATCAATCTGGACGGATAAGTGCTACTACCTCAATAAATGTTAATGGCTCTGTTAGATTATTGGCGCGTGAAAATGCTATCGTTAATGTCGATAGGGGTAATTCTTATTTGTCAGCGGACCAAACTGTCCGAACTAGCGATATGAATGACGGCTTGAAAACAGAGTCTGCGGTTACGTTCGGTAAAAACAGTTCCGTTACAATTTTGGCTGATAACAATGGTGAAAAAGCCATAGATGAACAAGCACAAAAACAATCAATCGTTGAAGTTAGTGCTGATAAAATTGAAATGCAATCTGGTTCTTCGATCGCAGTAACAGGCGGTAACGTTAATTTACAGGCCACTAATAATTTAACAGCACCATTATTAGGAAATCAAGGGCGCATTGTTCTTGAGAAAGGATCTTTGATTGATGTTTCGGGGAGTAAAAACGTTACCGTCGCTATGGAAAGTAATGTCGCTGATGTCTCTGTACAAAGTTTTAACTTACGCGATGCTCCTTACCAGCGAGGGGGAGTATTGCAAGGGAAAACAGTTAAAGTAGATATTCGTAATTTACCAACCATAGCAGATGCTAGCAGCGCTAAGGCTTCAATCAAACGGGATATTAATGAGCGGCTGGGTAATGGTGGCTCCATTAATCTTAATTCCAGCGGTGACGTTATCGTAAATACTGGCGCAGTAACTGATATTTCTGGTGGCGCTGTTACCTATCGGAGTGGTTATATAAAAACAACCGGATTGATTGATGGGGTAACTGGACAGGTGGTCGATATCAGTGCTGCTGATCCTGATCAATACTATTCTGGTATGCACGGTATTATTACAGAATCCCATAATAAGTGGGGTGTTACAAATAGTTGGGGCGTGGCATCTGAAATTATTCGATATGAGTCCGGCTATACCGAGGGTAAAGCCGGTGGAACACTCAATATACAAAGTCCTGTCACAGCTTGGGGAGGACAGCTTATCGCTGGCACAGAAACTAGTATTTATCAGCGAAGTAATCCGGTTTCAGGGGGGACTTTCACAATTAATCAATTTGATAACGGTGGATCTACAAGCCCTGAGGGACAATTTCTATCCAGTCAAAATGTATTATTTCAAAATAATCAGCCAATCCAAGCTACTCATTTAGATGATGTTTTGCCTAACAATTCGCCCCTCGTGTTATCTTCCGGATTGGTTAACGAATCCGGCATAAGTAATTTGACTATAAAAACAGCAGGAAGCGCCACTATAGCAAATGATGTGTCGTTATCGATGCCTGTCTTAAGTAAGTTGGCCATCGATGCTTCAGCAATTGAAGTCAAAGGGTCAGTATATACATCTGGCGGTGATATCACGTTAAACGCTATCAATACAGGTAATACTAATACCGGCCAAATAAATTTAAAGGCGGGTTCGCAATTAGATGTATCTGGGAGATGGGTTAATGATTTCCAAAATGGAATTTCATCACCATTAGTAATAAACGCTGGCAAAGTAGCTTTATCAGCTAATAATCAGTTAATTTTTGCTAAAGGAGCCTCAATTAGAGCAGATGGCGGTGCGCATTTAAATGCAAGGGTAGATCAGATAACCGCAGGCGATGCTGGATCTGTAAACTTGCAGGCAGGTAATTCATCCTTCACGGGTTTGATGAAAGCTGAAGGCTTTCTAGCAGCTTATGGTTTAAATCAAGGCGGCAGTTTAAATATAACGACTAACAAAATTAATATTGGTTCAAACCTTACCGAAGCTAACGCACTCAATTTGGGAACGACTAATGGTAGGCTAACTATTGCTGATGCAGGTTTTAGTAATATAAGTTTGACTAGTAATGTGCAAGATATTACGGTAAAAGCAAATACCCATTTGACATTAATGGCTCAAAATAGGTTTCTTAACGCAAATTATCGTTATCAGAATGGGTCTAGCTCTCTTGGCGGATTTAGTCGGGTCACAAGCTTGCCGGAAAACATAAGAAAACCAGTAAGTTTAAGTTTAACAGGAAAGACAGGCGTTACTCTGGAGTCGGGGAGTCAAATTCATGTTGATAAATCATCGACTGTTAATCTGACGTCAGACAATATGGGTTCAGGCCTATATATAAATGGTTTAATTGACGCTCAAGGCGGTGTTATTAATTTAAATTTAAAAGCTGATAATGCCTTATCGTATGACAACTCACAAGCAATCTGGCTGGGATCACAGGCTTCCCTAAATACTAAAGGAACCACGCTACTTAATCCATATGATGTATTGGGTTGGACTACTGGCAAAGTAATAAACGGTGGAAATGTTACGATTAATGCGGATCGTGGTTATGTGATTCTTGAGCAAGGTTCAAAAATTGATGTATCAGGCACTAGTGCAAGTCTTAAATTACCTGTTGGTAATGCTGATAATAGTGGATTTCATTATGCCAATCAGATTGTAGGTTCTGATGCTGGTAAAATCAATATTAGAGCTGCTGAAGGAATAGTGCTCGATGGTAAAGTGTCCGCAGAGAAAGGATCGATGAGTAATCGAGGAGGGGACTTAAGTTTAACGCTGGACCGTAACTTGAGAAATGAACCTACTAGTGATGGCTTTCCATTGAATAGCCTGCATATTGATGTCACCCAAAATGATACAAAATTATTGCCCACTAATTTAAAATTTGGCTCAATTATGCCTGATAAATTGAATGGGCAAGTCGTTATCAGTAGTAATAAAATTGAGCAAGCGGGTATAGATAACTTAAGTTTAAGCCTTCCTTATCAATTAGATCCACTAACCCAATTGGCCCGACTTCCTGGCGAAGTTCGTTTTTTAGGGGATGTTAATCTTACCACTGCTTCCAGTATTGTGTTAGATGCCCAAACTATCAGTTCGGGTGTTGAGGGTCTTCTATCAGGAGCGACTAATCTTCAAACTGCTTACTTGAAAATGGGTTCTTCAACGATAGATAAGACAATTGGAAGCGCTATAAAAGGAGATGGGCAATTGACAAGTACTGCAAAATGGACTGAATTGCAGGGTGCTTCTTTATTGACGGGCTTTAAAGATATCCACTTGAAAAGTCTCCATGATATGAGAGTGTTGGGTGTGCGCCCAAATGCAACAGATCGGACATTTACCGGCAATTTAAATACAGCAGCTAATTTGAGCTTAGATGCGAGTCAGATTTATCCGACTACATTAACCAAGTTTACGTTCGATGTGACCGATCCAACCAGTCAATTAACAATATTAGGTCATAATAGTGATATAACACCTTTATCTGCTGCGGGTAATTTAACCTTTAATGCTGCAGTCATCAATCAAAATGGTGTATTGAAAGCACCTTTTGGCAAAATTGAGCTTAACGCTAGTAAAAATCTTGTGTTGGGTAAAGAGAGCTATACTTCGGTTTCTGCTGAAGGACAAATTATTCCGTTTGGGTCAATTCTAAATAATGTTTGGATGTACCCTTTGGATAGCACTAACAATCTTGTTTTTAATACCCTACCTGATAATCTAACTGTAGGTGAAAAACATTTAGTGTTTAAATCACCTGATATTGAATTTAATAAAGGCAGTGTAGTCAACGTCTCTGGGGGCGGGGATTTAATGACTTCAACATTTCTACCAGGAGCTGGAGGGTCTTACGATTATTTGATGACTCAAGATGGATTTGCTGTTCTACCGTCACAAGGCACATCTTTGGCACCTTATGACCCTAATTTGTCCGTTAACTTTCCTCATGATCCAAGGGCTCAAGTTTACTTAAGTGGTACAGCAGCTTTGCCAAGTGGTTTTTATACTATTTTACCTGCAAGTTATGCTTTATTACCCGGTGCTTTTTTGGTAACCCCTCAGAAAAATACTGTGGATCAGTCATTTACTAGTTACACACAAACAGGATTGCCTATCGTATCAGGGTATCAAACGATCGCTGGAACAAATATTCGTGATTCCCGTAATAGTGGATTTTTAATTGAATCAAGCGCTGATTTTAAAAAACATTCAGCCTATGATATCCAAACGGCTAATTCGTTTTTTACCCAACAGGCAATTTCTAATAGCAGAACCGTACCATTACTGCCGCAAGATAGTGGCCAAATATCAATTGAGGCAAGCACACGACTGTTGCTCAATGGGCAGTTTGACACGAGTGCTTCGAATGGAAGAGGCGCTAAAATGGATATTTCATCCAGCAACATTGAAGTTGTTAATCAGTTAGGTGGTTCAAGTGGTTCTTTAGAGCTGTTGGCAGATGATTTAAGTAAGTTAAAAGTTGATAGTTTGTTATTGGGTGGTAGTCGTACGATAAATAATTATACGGGTAATACGCAAATAGCTGTATTAGCAGATAATGTAATATTTGATCGAGGGGTGAAACTTAAAACACATGATTTATTGACCGTTGCTAAAAACAGCGTTCAAGTTAAAGCGGGTGCGATACTTGACAGTAGTGGCAAGGTGAACACAGGGGATTCAAGTTTTAATATTGTCGGTGATGGTGCCTTATTGAGGCTCTCTGGAGATAAACAGGTTACGTTAAACCGATCTTCATCTACAGGATTGACAGGGGATTTATTAATTGATAAAGGAGCAATTTTAAAGGCCTCGCAATCAATATTTTTGGATTCTAGCAACTCAACCATGCTAAATGGTGATATTAATATGCTGAGTGGCGCCTTAAGTATGTCGGCTAAAGCTATCAATTTAGGGGAAGTTGCTGGGCTGAGTAATAACGCTTTAAACCTGACTAATCAAAAATTAAAAAGTTTTTCAGGAGATGATCTTACCCTAACCAGTCGAAGTGGGATCAATTTTTATGGCAATGTGGGTGAATTGGATAGTACTAATCAACTTACACCTGTCCAGTTCAATCATTTGGTAATGGATGCTGCTGGATTAGTAGGCTTTAATAATGCTGGTAAAACGGCAATGTTAAAAGCTAATACGATAGATTTGAAAAATTCACAAGGCTCCACCGTTGCGCTCAATGGAAGTGGTACTGGTCTACTTGAGTTGAGCGCTGCGCAATTTAATCAGGGTAGTGGTAATCTTGGTTTGAGCGGCTTTCGTAAGATTAATATCAATGTAGACAAACAATTCACAGCGACCGGTAATGGCGTCCTTAATGTTGCTTCGGATGTCAATTTAACAGCAGGTCTAATAACATCCAAGAGTGGAGCTAATTTGCTAATTGATGCAAGTAGTGGGGGAGGTCATGATGTTTCTATTAATGGCAATTTTGCTAATACTCAAGCTTTAGCAAATGATTTTGGTGGTGGTTTCGCAGTTACTGCCAATAATATCAAGTTTCAAGATGCCAATGTGATACTTCATTCTGGATCATTAAAATTAAATTCCCAGTCTGGTGATATAACGATCAATGGTAATAGCGACATCAATCTTTCAGGACAGGCAGTTTATTTCGCAGATGTCCTGAAATATACGCCGGGTGGAAATTTTAGTGCAATTGCCAATCAGGGAAAAGTGTCATTTGGAAGAAGCACTAAGCTTGATATTAGCAAAGCCGACGACAGTGCTGCCGGCGGGAATATTATAATAAAAGCACCTGAAAAAACGATAGCACTGGACGGGACAATTAAAGCAAAAGGCGCCAGTGCGACAATTGAGTTGTCAGAGTTTTCTGTAGCACAGAGTTTTGACAACGTAATGAACAAATTGATGTCTGCAGGGGTTTCAGGGTCGCTTTATTTTCGCAGTCACCTCTCAGACATTACTCAAGCAGCAGGGAATATATTGACAGCCAAATCGCTGACTTTGGTTGCTGATAAAGGCGCTATTGATATTGCTGGTTCGCTTAAGTCAGATGGAATATCAAACGGTGGTGAGATTAAGTTGTATGCAGGTGACAAGATTACGTTGGAAAATAGTGCCCAAATTACTGCGAAAGGTGCAAATAAAGGGGGTAATGTAATGCTTTCATCGGTTGATTCTTTGGCTAGCAATCATAGCGGAGTAGAGATTAAATCGGGAGCTACGATTGATGTTAGCAGTTCAACTGCGAAGACAGGCGGGGTGGTGACATTAAGCGCAATGAGGACCGCTGATGGCATCAATATAAAGCCTGTTAATGGCACGATTAGAGGATATAGAAATTTTTATGCAGAAGGAACTCAAAAATACAGTCATGTTAATTTTGATCAGATTAATCTTGATACAGCTAATTATATGAATGCTGCTTCATCCAATGTTGCTCAATTGGCGCCTGGAATTGTGTTGCGTCCTGGCGTTGAAGTCGATTATAGAGGGGATCTGGCGCTAGCTAATCCATTAGACTTCTCAAACCAACGATTTGGTGCTAATTTGGATATACCTGGCACACTGATTCTTACTGCAAGTGGGAAACTGGATGTGAATAATTCAATTACCGATGGCTTCCAAGGTTCTCAATTACAGAAAGGTGATTCTTGGACTTTTCAATTAGTGTCTGGTGCGGATCAAACGAGCGCTGATAAATTTGCAACTACGGATTTAACGAATGCCGAACGATTAATAAATCCAATGGCAAAAGATCTAACTATAGGTACAGGCGTTAGTGTTCACACAGGTTCTGGTGATATTAAATTAGCCTCGGGTGGAAATATAGTTTTTACTGATCAAACATCGACGGTTTACAACGCGGGTCGTGTTGATGCAACTAATCCTTATGGAACATTGGATAATACCCACTCAGGCACAGGTGTTTTAGCGGGCACAATACTGCAGAGCTTTTTAGCTGGAGAGTATCCTATCTTGGGTGGGGATATGGTTTTTCATGCTGGCGGTAATATTGTGGGTGCGGTAAGTAATCAGTTCATTCAGCCTTGGTTACAGCGTCAAGGTATGCCCTATAATATTAATAATTTCGATAATTACTTAACATCTTGGCGAGTTGATGCTACTCAATTTCAGCAGAATATTGGGTCATTTGGTGGAGGTAATGTAGATATCGTTGCAGCAGGCAATATTAATGATCTTTCAGTCATGATGCCAACAACCGGAAAGCAACTGGGTACTGACTTTTCCAATGACAAATTGGACATTCAGGGTGGCGGATTGATGAATGTTACGGCAGGTGGCAATATTTCTGGTGGCGCGTATTTCTTGGGTAAGGGTGAGGGCACTCTATCTGCAGGTGTCGAAATTAAAGGGAGTGACTTAACAGACGCTAACGCTTTTACTGCAGGGCCGCAATTAGTGATGAGTGGTAACCCAAATGATGCTATTGCAGGGAATTCATTACTTACCTTAAATGCCAATCAAGGTTTAAAAATATCAGGTTTATCAGACGCAA
>CAJAHC010000392.1 GCA_903939355.1 uncultured Methylococcaceae bacterium
AAAGCTCATTATGTATTGATGAATATTGAATGTGATCAAGCTACACTAGAAGAGTTAGAAAGTGGTTTTCGATTTAATGATGCTATTTTGCGTAGCATGACTTTATTGCAAAAAGTGGCTATCACTGGGCCATCATCTATCGCTACATCAACCGCAGAAGAAAATAAAGCGGCTGAATTTAGAGCTAAAGACGCTGCTGCTAGAGAAGCAGTTATAGTGCCAGCAACAGGCGATATTGATTTAGATGATATTGATTTAGATGATGTTGATTTAGATGATGTTGATGAAATCATCGCTGAATAACACTATAGAACTTATTGGATTACGGAAATTATTATGGCACGTATGATTAGACGCAAAAAATTCTGCAGATTTAGTGCAGAGGGTGGTACAGAGATTGATTATAAAGATCTGGACTTGTTGAGCGATTATATTACTGAAACTGGTAAAATTGTTCCTAGCCGTATTACAGGTACTAGTGCTAAGTATCAAAGACAGTTATGTGTTGCAATTAAACGAGCTCGTTTTGTTGCATTGCTACCGTTCTGCGACGCACACAAATAAAATAGCGGGGGATTGTGAATTTTTTAGCGACTTATATTATGAGGGGAAGAATGCAAGCCATGTTGGTAGCTTCATCTCTAGCATTGCTGTCACTAATGATGCCCCCTGTTAGTGTTGTAAGTTCTGCCACTGTTGCTCTTGTTACTTTAAGGCGAGGTGCTTATGAAGGGCTCTATGTGTTGGGTTGCTCCAGTTTGGCAGCTGCTCTATTAGGGTTTCTTGCATTAGGTAATTTCCAGTTTGCATTGCTTTACGTAATGGTTTTATGGTTACCTGTCTGGTTAATTTCAATCATTTTAAGAGAAGGTCAGCACTTATCTCTGGCGGTTGAAATTGCAGTATTGATCGGCATCGTATGTGTTATCGGGTTTTATCTCTATGCACCAGATCCAGTAGCTTTATGGAAAGCAGTTTTATCACAAATGATTCCTGCAGATGTGCCTGTTGCTGATATTCAACGGACAATTGACATACTGGTTCATTACATGACTGGAGTAATAGCCGCCGGATCGGTCTTTGGCTTGCTTTTTGGCTTGTTTTTGGGTCGCTGGTGGCAAGCCAATCTTTATAATCCTGGTGGATTTAGGCAAGAGTTCTTGTCATTGAGCACAAAACCTAGAATATCAATAGGTGCTATTGTTGTTCTAATTATTGCTGTAACAAGCCCTGTTGGGATATCGGAAATAGCATGGAATGTTTGTATTTTGCTATTTGTGTTGTTTACGGTAATTGGTGTTGCGGTATTACATTATGCTTTCTCAATGATGAAATTAGGTCGTTATATGGTACCTATGTTCTATATAACCCTTTTTCTCATACCTCATGCAATGTTAATTGTAGGATTGGTAGGCTTGAGCGATCCGTGGTTGAACTTACGAAAAAAAATCGAATCGAAACACGCTTAATTGCGTATATATAATCGGTAAACAACCGAAAGGTGAGGATTAAAAGATGGAAGTTATTCTTCTTGAAAAGATAGCAAATTTGGGTAACCTAGGTGATAAAGTCACTATTAAATCAGGTTATGGAAGAAACTATCTCGTTCCACAAGGCAAAGCAGTTCCTGCAACTGTTACTAAAATTGCTGAATTTGAAGCGCGTCGTGCAGAGCTTGAAAAAACAGCTCACGAAAAGTTAGTTAGCGCTCAAAAAATAGGTAATGAACTGAGCAAAATTCAAGTTGAAATTGCCCATAAAGCTGGTGATGAAGGCAGATTGTTTGGTTCTATCGGGACACATAATATTGCTGAGGCAATTACTACAGCTGGTATTGCCATTGAAAAACATCAAATTCGATTGCCGCATGGAACAATTCGCCATATTGGTGAATATGCCATTGACATCAATTTGCACTCAGATGTTATCGTAACACTGACGATAAAAATTGTTGCTGAAGCATAAGTTATAAAAGCGCAAGGAAAAGGTGTAAGTGATATCTTTTTAAAACTTACTCCTTTGACCTTGTTACTTTTACTATGCGATTTATATATACCTGTGTTTTTTATTTCATAATACCTTTCATAGTTTTGCGATTGCTTTGGCGATCCATTAAAGCGCCTTCCTATCGGCATAGATGGTACGAGCGGTTTTCTATCTACAATACCAAATTTCCTACTGGAGTTGTTTGGTTTCATGCCGTTTCTGTTGGCGAAGCAGAAGCTTTATTCCCCCTTCTAAAACAGATAAAACTAAAACATCCAGATACAAAGTTGTTAATTACCACCACTACGCCAACTGGCTCTGTCCGAGTTAAAGCAGTAATGCAGGATACTGTTAGTCATGTCTATCTCCCATATGATGTGCCGGATGCGATCTGTCGATTCATGAGTTGTTTCAAGCCTAGAATGGCAGTCATGATGGAAACAGAAATCTGGCCAAATATTTTTAATTATTGTGTTGATCATCACATACCTTTATATATTATCAATGCGAGACTTTCAGAAAAATCATCTAAGGGGTATCAAAAAATATCTGGATTGATTCACCCAGCCTTGGCAAATATAAAATGTATTGCCACTCAAACAATAGATGATGCGAGTCGTTTTATTTCTATTGGTGCTGATTCTGAAAAGGTTAAAACTTTGGGTAATATCAAGTTTGATGTTGAAATTACCTCATCAACAATTACAGAGGGCTTAACGATAAAAGCGGATTTATTTATGGATCGTTTCGTATGGTTAATAGCTAGCACCCATAAAGATGAAGAGAAAATATTTCTTGATATTTATAAAGTCTTAAAAGAAAAAATCCCAGAGTTATTGTTAATATTGGTTCCTAGACACCCAGAACGATTCCCCGTCGTAAAAAAAATGATAGAAAAAGAACATCTTTCTGTTGCAATACGAACTTCACAAGAAACAGTAAATACTAAAACTGATGTTTATTTAGTTGATACGATGGGCGAGTTAAAAGCCATGTATGCGGCTGCAGATGTTGCTTTTATCGGGGGCAGCATGGTGGCTAAGGGTGGGCATAATATTCTGGAAGCTTCTGCAATTGGAGTACCAGTAATGTTTGGCCCTTTTATGGATAATTTTAAAGAAATTGCTCGTGTTGTTTTAATCGAAAATGCGGCCATACAGTGTCAGAGTAAATCCGACATCATCAGTTCGATGAAATTACTCTATGAGCAGCCTGATTACAGAAAGGAATTAGCAAGAAAGGGTAAGGCATTTGTTCAAAAAAATCAGGGGGCGATTGACAGAATCTGTGCAATGCTAGAACAACATTTTTAACCGGTATGAATGACATATGATATTCGGATTGGAGTTTGTTGGAGTGATATGGGCGTTTAGCAGAACAATGTAGTCAATATAGATTTATTGAAACTAATGGCCATTTTAAATAGTTTGATGGCAATTTCCTGATTGTATATACAAAGGTGTTATGAAAAAGCAAAGAAAAGCAGTTGCATTGATCTCAGGTGGATTGGACTCAATGTTGGCAGCAAAAACCATTATGGATCAGGGTATTCACGTTGAAGGTATTAATTTCTTTACCGGGTTTTGTGTAGAAGGGCATACTCATGCAATTCGTGAAAAAAATAAAGTCAGACCTAATCGTAATAATGCACTATGGGTTGCCGAACAGTTAGGGATTAAACTGCACATTGTCGATGTTATCGAGGAATACAAAAAAGTTGTAATTAACCCCAAGCATGGTTATGGGGCACATATGAATCCTTGTTTGGATTGTAAAATATTTATGGTTAATAAGGCCAAGCAATGGATTGTCGAAAATGATTTTGATTTCATTATTACAGGTGAAGTGATAGGTCAAAGACCTATGTCACAAACCAAGTCTAAAATGCCTATTGTTGCAAAACAATCGGGTGCTGATGATTTATTATTGAGGCCTATGTGCGCAAAAAATCTACCTGCCACAAAACCAGAGATTGAGGGTTGGGTTGATAGAGAAAAGCTTCATGATATTACTGGACGTTCACGTAAACCTCAGTTTGAGATGGCAAAGAGAATGGGTATAGATGATTATTCCCAGCCTGCTGGTGGTTGTTGTTTTCTGACGGATAAGTATTATTCAGCGAAATTAGTTGATCTATGGCAATCACAGGGTAGCAAAGATTACGAGTTAGACGATATCATGTTATTGAAAGTAGGGCGACATATCAGGCCGAAAGCCAATTTTAAACTGATTATAGCCAGAGAAGAAGGTGAGGGACGGTTTTTGCAAGGCTACAAAAAAGATTTTATCAGCATGCACTGTTTCAGCCATACTGGGCCCCTAGCACTTGTTGATGGTACGCTCTCAGCTGAAGATTTGTATTTTGCTGCTAGCATTGTAGCTCGTTATGGTCAGGGACGGAATGAAGGCCAAGTTGATATTAATGTGATTGATATGGATGGCTCAGAGAGAATCATTCAGGTAAGACCATTAGGAGAAGAAGAAATACTCAAAGAATGGCATGTGTGATTTATGAAATCGGCAATTGACTAATTATGATTAAAGACACTTTAGATGCGCGACGTTTACTCTGTCCATTACCTGTGATTCGAACTCAGGATAAAGTTAAACAGCTTAAAGCAGGTGACCAATTAGAAGTTATATGTACGGATCCTGGAGTAATGCAGGATATTCCGACTTGGTGTCGTATTAATGGTCATACAGTTTTGGAAACCAAATCCGGAAATTATGAATATATAATTATTCTTGAAGTAGGTGCGTAATGGCTGAAATACTTGACGCAATAACGGCCAAAAAACTTAAAGCCAGAGCAAGTTATGTCGGTGCAGCAATTAATGTACTTCAGTCGCTTATTAAAATAGGCTTTGGTATTTTTACACAATCTGCCGCTTTAATTGCTGATGGTATTCACTCTTTATCCGATTTATTAAGTGATCTTTTAGTTATTGCCGCTGTGAGATTAGGTAGTCGAGAGGCTGATTATGAGCATCCTTATGGACATAGACGTTTTGAAACCATAGCAACTGTTATTTTAGGAGTCAGTCTGGTTGTTATTGGTGGTGGAATTACGTGGTCCGTGATGAATCGTATGGCGCATCCTGAACATTTACCGTCACCTAATATTCTTGGAATGGGTATCGTGGCTCTATCCATTTTAATTAATGAATGGTTGTATCGTTATACCAAAATTGTTGCAAGAAAAACCCGTTCAAAATTATTATTGGCTAATGCCTGGCATCAACGCAGTGATGCCATTTCATCAATTGTAGTTTTGTTCGGCATTGGTGCGGTAATATTAGGATATCCACTAGCTGATGCAATGGCTGCTATCGTGGTTGCATTAATGGTTGTTAAAATTGGTTTGAACCTAATCTTTGATAGTATCAAAGAGTTGGTTGATACCTCATTACCACCCAAACTCGTTGCTGAAATTCGTACAACCATTATGTCTATTGATGGTGTTGAGGGTATTCATTTACTCCGAACACGACAAATGGGAGAAGATGCGTTAATAGACGCGCACATTGTTGTAGATCCACGAATTACTGTTTCTGAAGGTCATGCCATAGGCGATAGTGTTAGAGACGAGTTAATTAGTCGCTTTGATGACATTATGGATGTACTTGTTCATGTTGACCCTGAAGATGATGAGGTTTTGTTTGAACAAAGTAAACCACTTGCTCGCAAAGATGTTCAGGTTTTGTTGGATGGTTATTTGTTGGATTATGAATTAGTAATAGATGATTTCAGAATCCATTATTTAAACGGACAAATTGAAGTTGAGCTTATTTTACCGTTTGCTTTTAGTGAACAAGGAACAGTATTGAACCTTTTAAAAAAGCAATGTAATTTAATAAAATTAAAAGAAAAAAGAATAACTAATATTATATGTTTTTTAAAACAGAATGAGGATTAACGGATGGCAGTAGGTCAGTGCAATTTTCCAAATATGCTAAATGTCGCTGGAATAGCATTAGGTACTGCTTGTGCGGGGATCAAACAAACTATTAAAGACGATATTTTAGTTATTCAAATGGCTAAGCATTCAACCTGTGCGGCCGTATTCACACAAAATGCTTTTTGTGCTGCACCTGTTCATGTTGCCAAAGCCAATTTGGCTTATGCGCCACGTTGGTTATTGATTAATTCGGGTAATGCAAATGCTGGAACAGGTGATCAGGGAATACATAATGCTTTAAATTCTTGTGAGGGGCTTGCAAAAGTAACTGGTGGTTTAGCAAATGAAGTTCTCCCTTTTTCAACTGGCGTTATCGGTCAGCCGTTGCCAGTAGCTAAAATAATAGAAGCTCTACCAAAAGCTATAAAAAATCTGTCACTGGATAACTGGGATAAAGCTGCTCAAGCGATTATGACTACAGATACGTTTCCCAAAGCTGTATCTAAAGTAATTAAAATAGCCGGAAAATCAATTACCATTAATGGAATTTCCAAAGGTGCGGGCATGATTCAGCCGAATATGGCTACAATGTTGGGCTTTATTGCTACCGATGCTATTATTAATCAAGTATTATTGCAGAATTGTTTAGCAATAGCTGTAGAGCAGTCTTTTAATCGAATTACGGTCGACGGTGATACATCCACTAATGACGCTTGCGTATTAATGGCGAGTGGCTGTTCTGATGCTCCTGAAATCACAGCTGATAGTGAAAATTATGCAATTTTTTCCGATGCTATCATGAGTGTGTGTAAGCAATTGGCAGAAGCTATTGTTAGAGATGGTGAAGGAGCAACCAAGTTAATGCGAATTGTAGTTAAAGAAGCATTGCATGATGAAGAGGCTGTGCGAGTCGGTAAAACTATTGCCCACTCACCATTAGTGAAAACTGCTTTTTTTGCCAGTGATCCCAATTGGGGTCGTATTCTTGCAGCTGTTGGACGCTCAGGTATACAAAATATGGTTTTGGACAATGTGCAGATATTTTTGGATGATGTTTGTATCGTTAAAAATGGTGGGCGTGCTGATGACTATACAGAGGAAGCAGGGCAGCAAGTAATGAACAGAGAAGAAATTACCATAACGGTCAAATTGGGTCGTGGTGAAGCTATTCAGGAAGTATTAACCTGTGACTTATCGTATGACTATGTAAAAATAAACGCTGAATACAGGACATAAAGTTATTTGACACGAATAACATATTGAATGTGATTTTCGGTAGTAATTTGATGTTAGCGTCTTGTTATGAACATCTCACTATTATATTGAGCCTGTCATGAAACAATTGAAAGTTTCCCTAGGGGTAGTAAAAAATACCAATGGACAGGTTTTAATTTCACTACGTGATAAATTAGCGGATCAAGGTAATCTTTGGGAATTTCCCGGTGGAAAAATTGAATACGGAGAAACAGCTGAGCAAGCCATGGTCC
>CAJAHC010000393.1 GCA_903939355.1 uncultured Methylococcaceae bacterium
GCACCTATTGCCATTTGGCTAGCCGAACCCGCTCCTTCGGCAAACATTAACGGTATCACTCCTAGAATGAATGCAAAAGAGGTCATAAGTATTGGACGGAATCGTCGTCGGGTAGCTTCTACAGCCGCATCTATGGTTGACATCCCATCCTCCTGCAGCTTCTTGGCAAATTCAACGACTAAAATAGCATTCTTGCTCGAAAGAGCTATCATAAGTATCAATCCGATTTGCGTATAAAGATCCGTATCTAAATTAAGAACAGCTAATGCCAAAATAATACCCACTATAGACATAGGTACTACCATGATGACCGCTAAAGGGGTGGCCCAACTTTCATACTGTGCAGCAAGAACCAAGAAAACCAAAAGAAGTGAAAGTGCAAAGATAAAACCACCCTGACTACCTAGCTGTTTTTGTTGATAGGCAATAGACGTCCACTCATAACCCATTCCAAGCGGTAATGAATCCGCTGAGATTTGTTCAATATGATTAAGTAATTCTCCAGAGCTCACACCAGGAGCAGGAACCACTATCAAATTTGCGGCAGGATAAAGGTTATAATGCGTAACCAATTCTGAGCCTAATTTATTTTCAATCTTCATTAGGGCTCCAAGCGGAACCATTTCATCCCGGGCATTTTTGACATACTGATTTTTAATATCTTCCACCTTCGATCGAAAAGATGAATCTGCTTGAATGTATACTGGAATAGATTGGTTGAATTTATTAAACATATTGATGTAAATAGATCCCAGATAGCCTTGTAAGGCATTAAAGACGCTTTCCATTTGCACTTCGAGAGACCCAACTTTAGTACGATCTAGGTCCAAGAATAATTGCGGGCTTTTATTGTTAAAGGTTGTGACAGCCAACGCGATATCCGCTTGCGCGCCTGCTATACGAAGCACTTCCTGAGTTGCTTTTTCCAATTTATCAAGCCCCTTGCCTTGCTTGTCTTCAACGAGCAACTGAAAACCACCACTAGCACCCAATCCTTGAATAGCAGGGGGACTTAGAACAACAAACCTAGCCTCAGAAATATGACTTAGGCTTTCTTTCAAGTTATCGATGATATGAGCCTGATCAAGCTTCTTACCACGTGTCTTCCAATCTTCAAAGCCAACAAAGGTTGTGACAGTGTTCGATAAACTTGCCCCGTCCAATACTGACAATCCCCCCAAAACCACCCGAGAGGAGATGCCTGGCGTATTGTTAAGCACTTTATCCAATTTATCTATTACAGCACGAACACGTGGTTGTGATGCTCCATCAGGCAGTCGTGTACTAATAATGCAATAGCCCTGATCTTCAATAGGCAAAAAACCTGTCGGGTTCAATCCAAAAGCAATAATTCCTAAAACGATAGTAGAAAAAAAGACCACTGACATAGCGCGAGTTCGATGAACCATCCAACTAATAAGCCGAACATAGGCTACTTCTATCACCGCATAAACTTGATTAAATCGCCGATAAAAAACATTAGGTTTATAATCGGCTGCCCTTGATTTTAGATACATTGCACATTGAGCTGGCTTCAACGTTAAGGCATTTATTGCACTAATCACTGCAGTTGCAGCAATGACTAATGTAAACTGTCTAAATAGCTCGCCAGCAATCCCGGGCAGAAATGCGGGAGGCAAAAACACTGCGATTAAAACTAACGTTATACCCAAGACAGGACCTGTCATCTCTTCCATAGCCTTGATCGAGGCATCTTTAGGTGACAATCCTTTTTCAATGTAATGTGAGGCATTTTCAACAATAACCACAGCATCATCAACCACAATTCCAACTGCAAGAATTAGAGCAAACAAGGTCATTAAATTAACTGAGAACCCCATCATTGCCATGGCACCGAAAGCCCCAATAATGGTAACAGGGACAGTGGTCGCCGGTACGAGAGTCGCTCGCCAATTCTGTAAAAAAACCATAATCACAATCAATACCAATATCCCTGCCTCGGCCAGGGTTTCATAAACAGCATTTATGGATTCTTTGATATCTTGGGTAGTATCGTAAAATATGCCATATTTGAGTCCCTTTGGGAAATCTTGACTCATTCTTAACATTGCCTTGCGTATTTGATCACCCACCTCAATAGCATTTGATCCAGGAATTGTATAGGAGATTATATGTGCCGCTTTATGGTCATTAATCTTGGCAAAATTAGTAAAACCTTGTTGACTTAATTCAACTCGAGCAAGGTCTTTGACACGCACGATTTTTGGTAAATCGTTCTTTTCCATATCCCGTGATGACTTAATAATAATATTTTCAAATTCAACTGCTTCTGTCAAACGACCTAAACCATTAATTGTAAACTGCATAGATTGTTCGTCGGAGACTGGGGCGCCACCGATCATACCAGCAACCATTTCGACATTGTTTTGCTTGATGGCAGTAACAATATCATTAACCGTTAAGCTATAGAATTTGAGTCGCTCCGGATTAAGCCAGATTCGCATACTATAAGAACCAGCACCAAAGATTTTAATTTCCCCCATTCCAGGAATCCGAGCTAACGGATATTTAAGATTAATAACCGCGTAATTTGACAGATAGGTATCATCAAAATGATCATCTTCAGAATAAAGACTGATCACTTGAAGTATATTAGTAGACACTTTTTTTACGCTAATACCTTGCCTCTGAACAGTCTCAGGGAGCTTAGCAATAGCTCCATTAACCATGTTCTGAACTTGCAATAACGCAGTATTAAGATTACTACCCACTTTAAAAGTGATGGTGAGCACATAGGTGCCATCACTCCCACTCGTAGAAGATTGATAAATTGCATTTTCCACGCCATTCACGGCTTGCTCAATCGGGATCCCTACCGTGTTGCCTATGGTTTCTGCGCTGGCGCCTGGATAAATCGTCGCAACCTGTATAGTGGGCGGTGCAATCTCTGGATACTTTGAGACGGGGAGATTGTAAAGACTTATAGCTCCCCAAATCATTGTAATAATCGCAATGACATTGGCCAGAATGGGTCGTTCAATAAAAAACTTGGAAATCATGATGTCGGGTTAGGCTTACTCAAGTTAATGCTTAAGAGCCTTTTATCTAGTTTTAGCACATCTTTCGTAGGGTTAATCTTCTTTCCTGGCAGAGCACCAAAAACACCATTAACAACGACCCAATCAGAAACCGAAAGGCCATCTTGAATAGCCAACATTTTTCCTTGATGAATTCCTGTCTTAACACTGCGTCTTTGGACTATATTATTTTCATCCACTATCAATACATAGTTCCCCTCTTGATCTAATTCTACAATGTCATCTGGTATCAAAAGAGCCGACACAGGAGTAGAATTAGTCGGCATCAATTTAACTCGTACGAAATGACCTGGAATGAGAGTATGATCTGGATTGGCAAAGATAGCTCGCAATGCAAGCGTTCCTGTCCCTTTGTCAAGGTTAATACCCGCATAATCAAGAAATCCCTGATGTGGATAACCCTCTTCATGAGATAGCTGAAGGTATACTGGAAACTTTGGGACTCTATTGGAACGCTCCTTTTTTGTTAAATATTTCGCGATAAAGTCTAATAGATCCTGCTCACTAATAGTAAAATTGGCATAGATATAGTCTATTTGACTCATGTCCGATAAAGCCGTCGATTCTCCCGGGCCCACTAAGCTACCCGGGTCTTTTAATCGACGACCTACAATCCCATCAAACGGAGCTGTAACCTTCGTATAGCTAACATTCAATTTGGCCAGAGTGACATCGGCTTCGGAACTGATTAATTTAGCTTGAGCTGTATCACGTTGAAATTGCCAATTATCAAGCTGGGTTTGAGGGGCTGCATTTTGCTTAAGCAATTCGGTATATCGAGCAAATTCTTTTGTTGCATAAACCAAGCTTGCTTTATCAGCTATTACCTTCGCTTGTGCTTGCTGTAACTGAGCATCATAGGTATCGTGCTGAATCTGAAATAGTAAATCACCTTCTTTAACACGCTCACCTTCGTTTATCGGAGCTTTTAAAAGAACTCCCTCAACACGAGCGACGATCTGGACTGACCTAAAAGCTTGTATATTGCCACTAAACTCCAAGGCAGGTGTAACAAAACCTTCAATTGGATGTGCAATTACAACTTCTGTCGGTGGAGGTGGTACGTAAGTATTTTTAGGCTTACAGCCAACAGTTACTAATAAACACAGGAAAATTATATTTAATCTTGCCACACTAAACACTTCTTTATAATGTGTTACCCTGTATTCATACACGCCAAAAGACCTCATAAAATTATGCATGATTTTACCATTGGGGTAGTCTGAAGAGATTGAGTGGTCGCTCAGATGATATTGAATTTTTATCTAAAAGCCCACCCCAATTGGTTCGTTTCTCCATGGCTTTTATGATCGGTTCAGGTACAAAATCTTTTCCTTCTCGAAGTTCCCAGCCCCCACCAAAAGCTCGATAGACAGATACCAGATTCATTGAGATGGATCCCAAATTCTGAACAAGTCTATCTTGCGACTGTAACAAATCTTGCTCGGCATTCAATACCGTAGTGAAGTCGACCATACCTTCATTATACTGAATATCTGATATATTAAGAGTTCGCTGGGCAGCATCTGTACTTTCGGCTAAATATTCTGCGGAATTCTGAGTCATTAGAAAAGCAATTAACGCATCTTCCCCCTCCTTTTGAGCGGTCAACACAGTATTCTGATAGTCCAATGTACTTGCTTCAAAGCGTGCATCTTGAGCGCGTACTTGGTTAGTGATCTGCCCATAATTGAAGATATTCCATTGCACAGAAGGCCCAAAACGGTAAAACTGATTACCCCAATTGAACATATCACTCAAACTACTGCCACTCGCATTACTGGAAATAAAACCGAAGCTACCAGTGAGCGAAAAAGCAGGGTAAAGATTTGCTACGACTACGCCAATACGAGCAGACTGGGCTAAAACTTCCATTTCAGCTATTCTTATATCGGGCCTTCGACGCAGCAAATCAGTTGGAATGCCGACAGCAATCTGTACTGGTGGCACTGGAATTTTTCCAACTTGGTCTTTAGCGAAAAGCTTATTCTCAAACTTATCAGGGGGTATCCCGAGTAATAAGCTTAAAGCATTTTTAGTTTGTCTTAGCTGTGCAGTCAATGTTGGAATTTGTGATTGTGTACTTTTCAAAATGGTTTTAGCCTGCTCAACATCTCTTTGGGAACTAATACCCCCCACAAATTTTGCATTGGCGATACGAACACCTTCCTGTTGAAACCTTATATTTTCATTAGTAATTTGTATTCTCTTTTCGATGGTTCGCATCTGAATATAATTCATGGCCACATCAGCAAGAAGAGATACCAAGAGGTTATCATACTCGGCTACAGACCCCATTAACTGAGCATCAGCAGCTTCAATTGCGCGGCGATATTTGCCCCAGAAATCAATTTCCCAATTGGCCATTATGCCAATCTTACTATACATAAGAGGAGTATTTACACCATTACCCAAGTCCTTTAAAAAAGGATTATCAAGCACAGATAATTCTCCATCTGCACCTTGTTGCTGCGGATATAAATCACCAATCGCGATACCGACTTCTGCTCGAGCATTTAAAATACGAACACCTGCTGCTCTAAGCGAAAGATTTTGTGCATAAGCAGTTTGGACAAGTTGATTAAGAATTGGATCATTAAAAAGGCGCCACCACTCTCTAAAGTCTTTTGATTGATTTAAACGAACATTCCCGGTTTCAAGCCATTCAGAAGACACTTGACTAATGGGGGTTTTATAATCCGGTCCGACTTTATAATTGCAAGCCGATAAAGAAATAATACAGGGAATTAGACCTAATGAGATTGTAGAAATAGATGTCTTTAGCACTTTACTCTCTGGGTGCATTCCTGGTTATTAAGGCACAGTTGAAGTTACCTAGAATAGTCAATTGTTTTATCTTCAAAGTTATCTGCCTGATCATCAAGACAAACAAATCAGACCATCAGTCAGATAAGTATTATATATTTAAATTTAGAAAGTAAATATTCTCAAACCCATAGAAGGTCGAATGATTAGAAATGAGGTTATTGTCATCAACTAATTCTTTCAGCGTTAGTCAATTTATTCCGATGACTATCTACTACTTCTAAACTTCACATTGTTAATAATCCTACATAGAGAGTAGAAATGCAAATAAATCCATATCATGCTAAGGGGTTAGGGGAAGTCTTTCAAATGAAATTTGAATTTAGGCTATTGATATTTTTGCTGATTTTATATCAAAAATATTTACTCTTTTCTTATTTTTTATGTCAAAAGCAATATTACTATGACGACACTGTCTATAGACAGGATTAGACCTTCTATCAATTTTAAACATCGCCATGTCCCTGCCAAAGGTGATTATTACTTTAGTACGCCTACTTGTCAGCTATCATCGCCAAAGCCAAAGCCTCGGCAACTTTAATACCGTCAACCGCTGCTGACAGAATTCCACCGGCATAACCGGCACCTTCTCCGGCAGGATAAAGTCCCTGCGTGTTAATGCTTTGTAAATATTCATTACGTTTAATACGAATAGGTGATGAGGTGCGTGTTTCAACACCTGTCAATATTGCATCAGCCATCGCAAATCCTTTAATTTTTTTATCAAAAGCAGGTAACGCCTCCCGTATTGCCTCTATCGCGTAAGCTGGCAAAGCACTACTTAAATCACCCAAATGCACCCCAGGTGTATAAGAAGGCTGCACAGAACCCAACGCTACCGAAGGTTTATTCGCTATAAAATCACCTACCAATTGCCCAGGTGCCTCATAAGTTGCTCCACCCAATTGATAAGCATGTGCCTCCAACTGACGCTGAAAATCGATACCTGCCAAAGGACTACCGGGATAATCTTCAGGCGTAATGCCAACTACTATACCACTATTGGCATTGCGTTCATTTCGTGAATATTGGCTCATGCCATTAGTGACAACATGTCCCACCTCAGAAGTGGCGGCCACTACCGTTCCGCCAGGACACATACAAAAACTATAAACTGCACGACCATTTTTACAATGATGCACTAACTTGTAATCAGCCGCGCCCAGTAAAGGATGCCCGGCATTATTACCATAACGGCATTTATCAATCAAAGACTGTGGATGCTCAATTCTGAAGCCAATAGAAAAGGGCTTGGCCTCTATATAGACACCTTGCTCGTAAAGCATTTTAAAGGTATCACGCGCACTATGCCCGACTGCCAACACAACATGATGCGTCAAAATGGTTTCACCATTAGCCAATGTGACACCACAGACTCTACCCTTTTCAATTTCAAGCCTATCGACCCGACTTTGAAAGCGAACCTCTCCACCCAAAGATTCTATGGTGGCACGCATTTGTTCGACCATAGTGACCAATTTAAATGTACCAATATGCGGCTTACTAACTCTTAGTATTTCAGCAGGTGCACCGGCTTTAACAAATTCAGTGAGCACTTTACGACCATAATGCTTGGGATCTTTAATTTGAGTATAGAGCTTGCCATCAGAAAATGTTCCGGCCCCACCCTCACCAAACTGCACATTAGATTCAGGGTTAAAAATACCTTTTCTCCATAGTCCAAAAGTATCTTTGGTGCGCTCGCGAACTTCTTTACCTCGCTCAAGAATGATGGGTTTAAAACCCATTTGCGCCAATAGCAAACCGGCAAACAAGCCACAAGGCCCAGTGCCGATAACTATGGGTCTACCCGTTATTTCTTTGGTGGCTTGTGTTACGAACTGATAAGTAGTGTCTGGCGTTAAAGAAATCTGTAAATCATCTGCCATCCTTAGCAAGATATCTTTTTGATTCTTAATGTCCACATCAAGCGTATACACTAGGCTAATCGAGTCCCGTTTTCGGGCATCATGGCCTTGCCGAAATATAACGTAGCTGATCAACTCATCTTCACTAATGCCTAAGCGCTTGATAATGCCCGCTTTAATTGCATCTTCCAGATGATCTAAAGGAAGCTTAAGTTCAGTGATTCTCAACATATTTCATTATCCAATAATGCCCTATTTTATAAGGCACTATACATTTTTAGTGTTAAAGTAATGGGAGTATTTTAAATAAAACGAGACGCTACAAGGCCCTTACAGATGAAAAGCTCAACGCCTTATTATTGCGCGCATTATTTTATTCTAAGGTAATCCTTTGCAAGGATCACATTTTACAGTAATGCCAGATTTCTTGTTAGTGTCTCCATTCAAGTGCTCAATTGCATAACAATTACTAAGAAAAGAAGGCTAGATAAGCCAATAAGTAAGTATTACCGACAGTTTTTATAACAATTTATTTTAATTGGAACGCATTAATTCTATTTTCTATAGCAACAATCACACAATTTTTGAATATAATTAGTTTGTTAAACCAATAACCTATACGACATAATAACAACTATAAAAATTGATGCTTCAAATAACAACAAGAGGGATAAAGCCATGAAAAACTCAAAATTACTCGCACTATTTTGTATTGTTTATACCTTTTACATCAGTGCCTCTTATGCTTCAGAA
>CAJAHC010000394.1 GCA_903939355.1 uncultured Methylococcaceae bacterium
CGTATTGAATCAATTAGAGCGGCATACCAATTATTTATTAAATCACCTATATTTGGTAATGGGCTGCAAACATATGGCTTCCTTAGTAATGATATTATTGGGGGCCCCCTAAAAGAGATCTACGATGAGAGTTATCGGCGTATCCCAAATAATGTTTACTTGGAAATTGCCGCTGAGCTTGGTTTAACTGGCTTGATTATATTTTGGTTTTCAATAATCTCATTGTTGAAATCGAGCTTAAGTTATCGCAATAATCGCGACCGAAACTTATTGCTCGGTTTAGTTGCAGCATTACTTTATTGGAATGCATTTCCTACATATAGTGTTATTTTCATCTGGGTTTTCTTTGCAATTACTGTCAAGGCAGGGCGAAATCATGGTTGAAATGGTAAGTATTGTGTTTTTCTTGATCTATAAATTGGGCTAATAGGTAATTAATCCTATTTCTAAGTTTATGGGCAAATATTAATAATATGAAAACTGTTTATATAAATGGTAAATTTTCAGCGCAACGTTCTACTGGTGTTCAGCGATTGGCTTTGGGCCTTATACAGGCTATTGATGAGGAGCTATCGGCGACTGATAACAAGGATAGGTGGATTTTAGTTTGCCCTCCAGATGCGAACCCCCCATTATTAAATCGTATAGAGGTTGTATTTTCAGGGCCTAGGTTTATGGGTTTACATTTTTGGGAGCAGTTCTTTTTGCCTATTTATACCGCTGGTCAAACTCTGCTTAATTTAGCTGGCCCTGCTCCGCTTATGAAGCATCGTCAGGCATGCATGCTTCCAGACGCCGCAGTTTTCGATTATCCCGAGGCTTATACAAAACCTTTCGGAGCTTGGTATCGATTCTCGTTTACCGTGATGTCAAGGTCTGCACGTTTGCTTTTGACTATTTCAGAGTTCTCGAAGTGTCAACTTATACTGGCCCTAGGAAATGTTGCGGAGAGGGTAAAGGTTGTCTATTGTGCAGCCGGTCATATAGATAAAGTTACTCCGGACACAACAATTATTGACTCCCTTGGGCTTGCACATTCATCCTACCTCTTGGCAGTTGGGAGCATCAATCCAACTAAAAATTTATCTGCCCTTATCGCGGCTTTTGGCATGATTGAAGACCCAAATGTTAAGTTAGTTATTGTTGGCGCCGATAATACCGCGGTCTTTGCAAGACAATCACTTTTCAAGGGAGGTGACTCCCGAATTATTAGCACTGGGGCAATTGACGATCCTCAACTATCTGCTCTTTACCGAAATGCACTTGCATTTGTATTCCCATCCCTATACGAAGGATTCGGGCTGCCTCCTCTCGAGGCGATGTTATTGGGCTGTCCAGTGGTGGCAGCGCGTGCGGCGTCGATACCTGAAGTTTGCAATGATGCTGCAATTTATTTTGATCCGAATTCACTTTCTGATATGAAAAAGACTCTGGAGTATATTCTTATGGATGCTGAACTTCGTGAGTTATTGCGTCAACGTGGGTTGCTTCGCGCTCATTATTTCACCTGGCAGTGTAGCGCCAAATTACTCCTTCGGTATATAGCTGATGCGGGTCTTAGCTCAAAGGATTCATTGACCAGTGCTTTCTCTGATTAAGGGGTTATGACAATGCTGAATTCTTTTATTCGGACTTATACACAACATTTGACAATAGCTCATCGGGATCAAAAATGATTGGTAAAAATAGATATTTACAGATTGGAAAATTTTATCCGCCACAATGGGGCGGCATTGAGACGGTTACCTATAATTTAGAGGAGGCGTTGTCCGAGAAGGGTTACAAAAACTCAGTGTTGGTATATGACAATGATCAAGATAACAATGGATCAAGTTCAAAAA
>CAJAHC010000395.1 GCA_903939355.1 uncultured Methylococcaceae bacterium
AAAGCTCAGTTACTGAATGATCGCAAAATAGAAATCACGACTTATGATGCTCAATTAAAGTCAATAATCGAAGCTAAACACATCATTTTGGCAACTGGCTCCATACCTATTTCTTTGCCCTGCATTCCCATAGATAATAAATATATTATTGATACTATTGCTGCTTTAAATTTAGAAGCCATACCCAAAAAACTCGCCATAATTGGTGCTGGGGTGTCGGGTCTTGAGTTGGCCAGCATTTGGAATAGATTAGGATCTGAAACCATCTTACTCGAGGCACAAGAAAACTTTTTATCTTTAGTGGATCAGCAAGTTTCCTGTGAAGCGTTTCGTATCTTTCAACACCAAGGTTTTGATTTGCGCTTAGGCGCGCGTGTTATTTCTGCCAAAAAACTTAGCAATAAAGTATCTATTGAATATCAAGATCAAGATGGTGTACACATACTTGTTGTTGATAAGTTGATCGTTGCCTGCGGGAGAAAACCTGATACTGGTGACCTAGCCGCTCCTGAAGCCAATTTATTACTTGATGACAACGGCTATGTGTATGTTGATGATAAAAACAGAACAAACTTACCGGGCGTTTATGCTATTGGCGACTTAACATTAATTGGCCCTGCCGTTTCTCACAAGGGCATAGAAGAAGGTCTTTTAGTGGCTCAAGGGGTAGCTGGAGCACATAAGTCACTTGATCATCATACGATTCCCTGTGTAGTCTATACAGAGCCAGAAATCGCATGGGTAGGTCACAATGAACAAGTGCTACGTGCGAGTGGCGAAAATATAAAGGTTTGTGTACATTCACTCAATACCAATAATCGCGCTTTAGCCATGGGCAAAAACGAAGGTATTGTTAAGATTATTGCAAACGCCGGCACTGATAAAATACTTGGCGTGCACATCATTTGCACACAAGCCTCTGAACTCATAGCTGAGGCCGTTTTAGCCATGGAGTTTGGTGCTAGTACCGAAGATTTGTTAAGTACTATACATGCTAGTATGACTCTCTCTGAAGCTTTACATGAGGCAGTGCTTATACCACCAGAAAAGACGAGTCACTTATCTTTGCATCAGTAGTCTTCATAAGTAGACTAAAACACTCCAAACTGATAATTAACCACTTTTTTTTAATCACTTAAAGACTCAACTTTTAGATACCCCGCCAATATTAGTCGAGTATTGAACTACAATTATTCCTGTAAATTATAGATTCATCATTCGATGCTTTCTAAATTCCAATAAATCCAAAAAATATATTGTAACTAATCAATGTCACTATTGATTAGCATTTCTTATTGCCAGATATTTTTTAGCAGGCTGATTGATATATGTTTATTCCTTTAGATTATCGAAGCACCAATAAAAAATTAACATTCCTTACTTATTTCTTAGCTTTCAACTTATTACTCGGTTGTGATAAAGCAGATGATTCAAAGAATCATTTACAAAAAGGCGTGGAGTATCTTAATAAGGGTGAGTTAGAAAAAGCTAAAATAGAAATAAAATCATCTAGCCAAGCGGGTAAGGAAACTGCTGAAACCTATTATTACATGGCCTTGTTAGATGAAAAAAATCAGCATTATAGAGGCATGAAAGAGAATTTATTAAAAACGGTTGAGTTGGCTCCTGATTATAGTGATGCCAGAATTAGACTCGGAAAGGTGCAGGTTTTGTTTGGGGAAACAGATAATGCAATGATTCAAGCTGAGACTATTTTGAAAAAGTCAGGGCAGAATCTGGAAGCCTTAGTATTAAAAGCTTCAGTACTTATAAAACAAAAAAAACCAGCAGAAGCATTGGTCATTATTGATCATATCTTAAAAGATAACCCACATAATACTGAGGCATTATCACTAAAAGCTATGATTTATATGGAGAAGGAAAACTACAGTCAAGCACTAGCCTTAATTGAAGAGGCAAAAAAATCAGATCCCAATAATATAGGCTTGGATTTCTTTAAAATTCAGTTGGACGCCAAGACCAAAAATATTGATGCTGTTATGGTGGACTACGAAAAGTTAGTCACTTCGCATCCAGAGAATAAAGAATTTAAAGTAACCTTGGCCAAGTTATATCTACAAATGGGGAAAGCAAAAGAAGCTGAAAATGTATTATTCACCTTAATTGAGTCGGAACCTAACAACGTACAATCAAAAACATTGGTTCTTGATTTTTTAAGTACAACATCAGTAGATAGAGTTGATCAGCAGTTTCAAAAATTTACAGACTTTCATAAGGCTCAGCCCAGAGCATTACTTGAGCTTGCAAACTGGATGATTGCAAGAAGAAACTTTGAAGCGGCAAAGCCGGCACTGATTCAAGTAATAGAATTGGAAGAAGACTCATTAGTAGGGTTGTCAGCAAAAATTCTCCTTGCAAAGATGGAGTTTGAGAACAAAAATTTTGATGCTGCATCTAAAATTGTCGCTGAAATTTTGGACGCCAATCCACATTATGATGATGCTAAAATATTAGAAGCAAGATTATTTTTGGTTAAAGAAGATTATGAAGCCGCTATTGCTTTATTGAATAGGGTTATTTGGAGCAAAGAGGGTTCTGAAGAAGCTAATCTTTTATTAGCTCAAATATTCTTAATAAAAAGCGATTTAAAAAAAGCTGATCAGCATTTTTCTAGTGTACTGCAAACCAATCCAGCTAACCTACAAGCATTAAATTATCTATATGATAAAGCGCTCTCAGCGAACGATATTAATTCCGCAAAAAATATAATTGAGAAGGCCCTAGCTATAAGGCCTAACAATATTATTTTTCTCGAAAAGCTAGCCAATATCAATTTATCAGAACGTGATTGGGAGTCAGCTAAGATGACTGCTGAAAAAATTGCAATCTCTCCCGATCCATTAGCAAATAGTGTTGCAAGCTATTTACTGGCAAAAGTGCTTCAAGGACAAGGTAGTTATCAAAAAGCGATAGACATTTATAAAACATTATTAAAAGTATTTCCTGAGAATAGTGATGCTTTAGGGAATATGGCTCGATGTTTTGAAAAGTTAAATAAACGATCAGAGATGATCAGCTATTTAAACGATTTACTGGCTGTAAATCCTCAAAACATACCCGCAAGTATTCTACAAGTTGATTTGTTGTTATTGAACAAGGAGTATGACAAAGGGGAATTATTACTAACTACCTTAATTAAGTCGCAGACGAAAGTTCCTCAGTTATATACCTCTCTGGCAAACATATACCTAGAAAAAAATGAATTTAAACGTGCAATCGCAGTGTTTCAGGATGGTTTAAACCATAACCCTGATGATATTAAATTAGCCTTATCATTGGCAGATTTATATGAACAGCAAGGTAGTTTTGAGGCGGCTGTTGAAATTTACGAAGCACTATTAAAAACTAATCCTGATCTTGACATTGCTACTAACAATTTGGCATCCGTATTAAACGAGCATTATGTTAATGAGGTTGATCTTAAAAAAGCGGCTCATCTGGCAGAGAAATTTAAGAACTCTTCCCAGCCTTACTATAAAGACACGTATGCTTGGTCATTAATTAAAACAGGCAATATAAATGAAGGATTAAAAGCACTAACTGAGATTGTTACTGTTTCACCTAAGATACCTGTATTCAGGTATCATTTAGGCGTGGCTTATTATATGAATGGGAACAATAGCTTGGCAATGAATGAAATCAATCAAGCCATTGAACTTGATAATAAGGTAGGTTTTTTTCCAGATAGAAAAAATGCTGAAAATTTATTAAATGCAATTATACATAAGATAAAAGGGAGTTGATCCTTACATATTTATGTATTTGGTCTATTATTGTTTTAGGAGTGAGTTTTGAAGATTTTGGTAACAGGAGTGGCAGGTTTTATAGGTGCGACACTAACATTAAGACTGCTGGAGCGTGGAGATGAGGTCGTAGGGATAGACAATTTAAATGATTATTATGATATCAATTTAAAATTGGCGAGATTAGAAACAATTAATCATTATGACAAGTTTAAATTTATTAAAATTGATATTTCTGACAAAACGGCAATGGAAGCGCTCTTTAAAACTGAACAATTTGACAAAGTGATGCATCTTGCCGCTCAAGCTGGCGTTAGATACTCTATTTCAAACCCACATGCCTACATAGACTCTAACATTATCGGCTTTATGAACGTATTAGAGGGATGTAGACATAATAAAATACAACACTTGGCATATGCTTCTTCAAGTTCAGTATATGGCGCTAATACCAAGATGCCCTTTTCTGTACATGACAATGTAGATCATCCAGTTTCGCTCTACGCGGCTAGTAAAAAAGCAAATGAATTAATGGCTCATACATACAGTCACCTCTATAAGCTCCCGACAACTGGGTTGCGTTTTTTTACGGTTTACGGACCATGGGGGAGGCCAGACATGTCATTATTTAAATTTACGCAAAATATCCTTGAGGGAAAGCCGATAGATGTTTTTAATTATGGCAATCATCGGCGAGATTTTACCTATATTGATGACATTGTCGAAGGTGTCATTAGGGTTATTGATAATCCAGCACAAGAAAATACAAAATGGGATGGCAATAGCCCAGATCCCGGTACCAGTTTGGCTCCCTATCGTATTTATAACATAGGGAATAATAACCCGGTCTCATTACTAATCTTCATTGAGACACTGGAAAAATGTTTAGGTAAGAAAGCTAAGAAAAATTTACTACCACTCCAACCTGGAGATGTTCCTGATACCTACGCTGATGTTAGTGATTTAGTATCGAATTTTGGTTACAAACCAAACACGCTCTTAGAAATTGGAGTTCGTAATTTTGTTGAATGGTATGAAAAATTTTATAGGAAAAATTAATGACCTATCACGATAGGAAAATATCAGTTATTGGTTTAGGGTATGTCGGCTTACCTGTCGCGGTAGAGTTTGGAAAGTACCAGCAAGTTATTGGCTTCGATATAAACACTATCAGGATAGAAGATTTACAGAATGGCATAGAGCGTACTAACGAAGTTGATATTAAAGATTTGGCTGCGACAAATGTTTTATATACTAATAATGCCTTTGATATAAAAAAAGCCGATTTTCATATTATTGCTGTACCAACGCCAGTTAATGACTCGAAACAACCTGATTTTCTCCCGCTTATTAGTGCGACAAAAACGGTAGGACAACAACTTAAAAAAGGGGATATTGTTGTTTTTGAGTCAACAGTTTATCCAGGGGCTACGGAGGAGATATGCATTCCGGTTCTTGAGAATGAATCAAACCTTATTTGGCGTAAAGATTTTAACGTGGGCTATTCTCCGGAACGAATAAATCCGGGTGATAAAGTACATGCGTTTAAAACTATAACGAAAGTTGTATCAGGTGACACAGTAGATACCTTAAATATTGTAGCTACTGTGTATGCTTCAGTTGTTGATGCAGGGATATATAAAGCCGCATCAATAAAAGTAGCTGAAGCTGCAAAAGTTATTGAGAATACCCAACGAGATTTAAATATTTCATTGATGAATGAGTTGGCACTTATTTTTAATAAAATGAATATAGATACTCAAGATGTATTGGCTGCAGCTTCTTCGAAATGGAATTTTTTACCCTTTGAGCCTGGATTGGTAGGTGGTCATTGTATTGGAGTAGATCCCTATTACTTAACTTATAAAGCGACTATATTAGGCTATATTCCT
>CAJAHC010000396.1 GCA_903939355.1 uncultured Methylococcaceae bacterium
GTTATGTTGCATTAGATAATCAACAGATGGACGCTTTTTTAAAAGGTTTAATTACACATAGAAGAGGCAAGCTGGAAACTAACCCTGAACAACCTAAAAAGCCGGACTTGCCCTTAACTAACAATAGCATACTTAAAAAACTTAAAATCGCGCTGGATTTTAAAGAAGAAGACATGCTTAATACCTTAAAATTGGCAGACTTTAAAATATCTAAAGGTGAGTTGAGTGCATTTTTCAGATTAAAAGGACATAAAAATTACCGGGAATGTGGAGACCAAATAATTAGAAATTTTTTACAAGGGCTTACCATTCATTTTAGAAAGCCTGTCGAATAACGCTTTGCCAACTTAATAAGATACCTACCATGAACGATAAAATATCAAATAATGCAGTCATTTACGCTACATTAGCTCTTAATAGTGAAGTGGATTTACAGCGTGAATATTTGGAATCAGAAGATGTTCCTGATGATGAACGTGAAAATGAAGAAGAGATTCTGGCAGATCTTGAGCAAGCTTTTATGGAATTCGTTGATTTGTACAAAAACCGTTGTAAAGTTGATAAACAATTGCCAAGCATTGACGAATTATTGAATAGTCAATTATAAGTAAGTCTATGCAGACGCTTTATGGAATAAAAAACTGCGATACCGTTAAAAGGGCTCGGCAGTGGCTTGATAATAATCACATAGCCTATCGCTTCCATGATTTTCGAGCTGATGGATTACTTCCCGCGCAACTAAATGATTTTGCCGCCCGTATAGACTGGAATAAATTACTTAATCGTAGCAGTGCCAGTTGGCGGCAACTCAGTCTAGACCAACAAAGCGAGTTAACCGCAGAAAAAGCAATTGCACTAATGTTAACCAACCCAATACTAATCAAGCGTCCAGTTTTAGATACGGGAGATAAATTGATTATTGGTTTCAATGTCGACCATTACCAAGCCGAATTATTATGAGTGAACCCTTAGCGCTTCTTAGAGATCTTATTAGCCGAGAATCGGTAACACCTGAGGATGCAGGTTGTCAGGATCTGTTGGCCGCACGTTTAGTTAAACTGAATTTTAAAGAAGAGCGTCTTAATTTTAATGACACACAAAATATTTGGCTTAGGCGTGGTGAAGCAAAGCCATTATTTACTTTTTTAGGACATACGGATGTAGTACCCCCTGGACCATTAGAGGCTTGGTTATCACCTCCTTTTGTGCCAACTATTCGTGATGGTAAGCTGTATGGCCGAGGCGCTGCAGATATGAAAGGCGGTATTGCTTGTTTTTTAATTGCCGTTGAACGCTTTATCGCCAAACATCCCAATCATCAAGGTTCAATCGCTGTTATGTTAACCAGTGATGAAGAAGGTATAGCTACTAATGGTGTGGTTAAAGTGATGGAGGTCTTAGAGCAGCGTCATGAAAAAATTGATTGGTGTTTGGTAGGTGAGCCATCCAGCGATAAAAAAATAGGTGATGTCATTCGTGTAGGTCGGCGTGGTTCTTTATGTGCCAAATTAACTGTTATTGGCATTCAAGGGCACGTAGCTTATCCAGAGTTGGCAGATAATCCAATTCATAGTTTTGCTCCGGCTTTAAAAGAACTGACCGAAGAGATTTGGGATCAAGGAAACTTGTTTTTCCCACCAACCAGTTTACAGGTTTCAAATATCAATTCTGGAACGGGGGCTGAAAATATTATACCTGGTAGTGCAGAGGTTCAATTTAATTTACGTTTTTGCACGGAATTGAGTGAAGCAACAATTAAACAACGTACTTCTGCCATTTTGGATAAATATAACTTTACCTATGAGATTCAATGGCGATTGTCGGGTAATCCATTTTTAACGGAAAAAGGTGTACTGATTGATGCAACCCATGCTGCAATTAAAACAGTAACAGGTTTTGATACATTGGATGATACCGGTGGTGGTACTTCGGATGGACGTTTTATTGCCCCAACTGGGGCTCAGGTAATTGAATTGGGACCTTTGAATGAAAGCATTCACAAAATCAATGAAAACGTGGGCATAGATGATTTAGAAATTTTAACTGCAATTTATGAGCAAATAATGGTTAATTTATTGGTAAAGCCAACGCTTTAACGCTAATTCTACAAAAATTACCCATTAAATTATCAATGAGGAAAGAACTTGCCTATAAAAAGTATTTTTTTAATAGCCATTTTATTTGTCATAGTGGGGTGTTCTGTGAGAAATCAAAAACAAAGCAAAGTAAATAAGGTTGAAGAGCTTCTGGCTAAAATGACGCTGGAAGAAAAAATAGGGCAGATGACCCAGGTTGATTTCTCGGTAATTGGTGCTCCTGCGGGTCAAAATTTGGATGATCCAATTGATAAGGCGAAGCTTGAAGATGCCGTCATTGCACATCATGTGGGCTCTATTCTTAATACCCCTACTACGCCGCAAAACAAAGCCCAATCCATTGAAATGTGGCGGAAAATTACACAAACAGTGCAAGCTGTTAGCGCAAAATCCCGATTAAAAATTCCGGTACTCTACGGTATTGACGCTATACATGGTGCCACTTATACCAAAAATGCAGTGTTATTTCCGCAAGCCATTAATATGGCGGCAACTTTTAATCCTGAATTAAGTTTTAAAGAAGGTGCAATTACTGCCCGAGAATTACGTGCTTCCGGATTGCAGTGGAATTTCTCGCCCGTGATGGATATTGGTCGTCAACCATTATGGCCACGGTTATGGGAAACCTATGGTGAGGATGTCCATCTTGCCAGTATTTTGGGAGCTTCTTATATAAAGGGTCACCAAGGCGATGATTTTTCCGCATCGAATAAAGCGTTAACCTGTTTGAAGCATTATGTGGGTTACAGTTTTCCTATTAATGGCAAAGACAGAACGCCTGCCTGGATTAGTGAAAGAATGCTTCGTGAGTATTTTTTACCTACCTTTGAGGCTGGAATCAAAGCAGGGTCGCCAACGATTATGGTTAATTCTGGAGAAGTTGATGGCATTCCCGGTCATGCCAACTATCACTATTTAACAACCATCTTGCGTGGAGAAATGGGTTTTAAGGGCTTTACCTTGTCTGACTGGGAGGATATTAAGCGTCTTTACACCCGGGACAAATTGGCAACCTCTGAAAAAGAAGCCGTTAAAATTGCGGTCATGGCCGGCATTGATATGAGCATGATACCCATGGACTTTTCTTTTTATGACTTGTTGTTGGAGTTGGTTAAATCTGGAGAAGTACCAATAACTCGTATAGATGAAGCTGTATCCAGAATTCTTCAAGTAAAATTTGAGGCTGGACTGTTTGAACCGGATAACAAAATGTTATCCATAGAAGGTAATTTTGCAACACCTGAAGCAATTGCTACTAATGGTCAGGCCGCGAGAGAATCAATAGTTCTTGCCAAAAATGACAATCATATTTTACCTTTAAAAAAAGACGCCAATATTTTGGTGACCGGACCTACAGCTAATTTATTGAGCGCAATGAATGGCGGTTGGACTATTACTTGGCAAGGCGATGACGAAAGCTTATATCCAAAAAATCAGTTAACGGTTTTTAAAGCCATAGAAAAAAAGTCAACCGGTAAAGTTACATATATTGAAGGATCCTCATTTACAGATGAGATTGATATAAATAGGGTAATTGAAGCCGCTAAAAATCATGACACTATTGTCTTATGTTTAGGGGAGAAACCTTATACAGAAACACTGGGTAATATTGGTTCTTTAAATCTTAATCAAGCCCAAATTAACTTAGCTAATGCAGTCATTGCCACAGGAAAGCCGGTTGTTCTAATTACGTTGGGTGGTCGTCCTCGCATCATTACGGCTCAGGTTGAAAAGGTGGATGGTGTTATTTTAGGATTTTTACCGGGCATGGAGGGTGGAACCGCTATTGCTGATATTTTATTTGGTGACTATAACCCTAATGGCAGATTGCCTATTTCTTATCCTAGAGATACTAATGATATTGTGATGTATGATCATAAACCAATGGAATCTTATGAATCTAATGGCTATAAACCACTTTATCCTTTTGGTCACGGCTTAAGCTATACCACTTTTCAAACCAACGATTTAAAGTTACAAAAAGACAAGTTCACGTTAGACGAGAATATTAATATTACCGTTACTGTTAAAAACACTGGCCTGAGAAAAGGCAAAGAAACAGTTTTACTTTATGTAAATGATATCGCGGCCTCTGTAACAAGACCCAGTAAACAATTGAAGGCGTTTAAAAAAGTAGAGCTCAATCCAGGTCAACTTGAACACTTAAGTTTTACCTTAACGCCAGATGATCTTTCTTTTATTGGTGTTGATCTTAAGCGGACTGTAGAGGTGGGAGACTTTAAAGTGATGGTCGGTAACGAAACGGTTACTTTTTCTTTAGCAAAATAGCAGACAAGATTTAAATGACTAACATAACACCATCATCAAATGATTTATTAACTGGTAGCGAGAAAAATCCTTACTTTGGTTCATTGACTATTTTAACATCACTGTTTTTTATCTGGGGCTTTATAACCTGTTTAAATGATATTTTAATCCCGCATTTAAAATCAGTATTTGAGCTTACTTACACTCAAGCAATGTTGATTCAGTTTTGTTTTTTTGCCGCCTATTTTGTGGTTTCTGTGCCCAGTGGTTATTTGGTTGAAAAAATTGATTATAAAGCTGGAATTATTACCGGTTTATCAATAGCAGGCATAGGCTGTTTGTTATTCTATCCAGCAGCAAGTCAACATTCTTATCCTTTATTTTTAGCCGCACTTTTCGTTTTAGCTTCTGGTATTACCCTGCTACAAGTAGCCGCAAACCCTTACGTTACCATTTTGGGGTGCCCTGAAACGGCATCCAGTCGGTTAACAATGACCCAAGCATTCAATTCGTTAGGTACCACTATTGCGCCCTATTTTGGTAGTTTATTTATTCTCTCTGCGGCAGTTAAAACTGCAGAAGATATTAAGTTGCTCGATGCCAATCAATTATCAAGTTATCAAACCGCTCAAGCGGCCGCCGTTCAGAATCCTTATCTGTTTATTGCAGCGCTTTTATTTTTTATTGCCATTATATTTGCGCTTATAAAGCTCCCCAATATTAAAGTGATTAATAAAAAACCTGATCAATTTGTAGCATCATCAATCGATAATCAACACCACAGTGCTTGGGGGTATAACCACTTGGTTTTAGGCGCTATCGCCATTTTTCTTTACGTCGGTGGTGAAGTTTGTATTGGTAGTTTTCTTATTAACTTTATGGGGGAACCTGCCATTGCTGGGCTGGCAGAAAATGAAGCAGGCAAGTATGTTTCTTTTTACTGGGGCGGAGCTATGGTAGGTCGATTTATCGGCGCAGCTGTTATGCAAAAAATTCACCCCGGTAAAGTACTCGTATTTAATGCACTGGCAGCAACTTGTTTAGTTTTAATAACCATTAATTCCAGTGGCTCTATAGCCATGTGGGCAATTCTTTCTGTTGGGTTGTTTAATTCCATTATGTTTCCAACTATTTTTTCACTAGCAATTAGTGGCTTGGGAAGTCATACAGGGCAGGGTTCAGGTATTTTATGTGCGGCAATAGTTGGAGGCGCTATCCTTCCAGTTATACAAGGGCTTTTCGCTGACCAGATTGGGGTCCAAGCCGCTTTTTTTATTCCAGTTTTATGTTATCTATATATCAGTTATTACGGTTGGAAAGGCTGTATCCCATCAAATTAACTTAGTTTGTTACTACTTGGTTTCTTGTTTCTATTCCATATAAATAAAAGTATAAAGATATCATTAGCTTTAATCATATTTTTATAAGTGCATTGACAGACTATTGTAATGCTGGAGTTGAGATCCCCTAAAGATAGAGGACCTTTGATTGCGTGGCGGTACATATTGCCCAATATAATAATGCAAAACCATGCAAGAAATCTTACTGCGGATGAAAAACTATAAATTATAGGAAGTAGCAGGTCAGTATATTTTTACTGAGAGTTATTTTGTCGCATCGTA
>CAJAHC010000397.1 GCA_903939355.1 uncultured Methylococcaceae bacterium
GATAAATTTATTGCATCAGTTCCTTTATTATCAGTATGACCTGAAATTTCAATTTTTAATGAAGAATATTCATTCATCAATTTTGCCAAATTGTCTAATTCCATAGTAGATTCAGATGTAAGTGTTGCTTTGCCAAATCGCGTATCTTTTTAACTCGGGTTAGATCTCCTGTAGCTTCTTTAACACCAATAATGTTGGTAAGTTTTGATAGTCTTCCAATGGTTTCAGGTAACATATCGCATGCGGTACGACCTGGTACATTATATAAAATCTGAGGTATATCAACAGCCTCGGCAATTGCCTTGTAATGTAGATATAAGCCTTCTTGGGTCGGCTTATTGTAGTAGGGCGTTACAATAAGACAGGCATCAGCTCCGGCTTGTTGGGCTTTATGCGTCAGATTAATGGCTTCAATGGTCGAATTGGAACCGGTGCCTGCAATAACTGGAATTCTGCCGCTAACATAGTCAACGACGGTTTTAATAACTTCACAGTGTTCATTTTCACTCAGCGTTGCTGATTCTCCTGTTGTACCAACAGCTACAAGGGCGTCAGTTCCTTGATTTATGTGATATTGGACTAATTTTTCCAGACTTTCTTTATCAATTGCACCGTTCTCATACATCGGTGTTACTAACGCTACGATACTACCTTGAATCATGAAATCTCTCGATCAGAATTGATACGGCTACAAAATTTTATGTATTATAACAAGCAAATACATAAAAAAGGTAAAGGAAACAATTAGTAGTTTAAAAAGATATTTTTTTCGTATTAAAAATAACTGACCTCATTAGCTAAGCTTATTTTTATACTTTTAGTATTCAAGTGGTAGGGGCATTTACTCAACATAATAATATTTTTAAGGTTCTTTAGGCCGAGTTCGGATGTCAATTATTACTGCAAAAATAAATATAATGCGGTACAATGGCTTTATAAACAAACAGTTCCCCGCGCTTTAAGCGCCTTCTAAAAACTCCTAACAGGTAAATCCATGTCCAATGATGTTTCTACATTATCCACTTTCCGTGATTTAGCACTGATTGAACCGTTGCTAAAAGCATTGGACGATGTTGGTTATGAAACACCTTCGCCAATTCAGGCACAAGTTATTCCATTTATGCTACAAGGCAAAGATGTTCTTGGGCAAGCGCAAACGGGCACTGGTAAAACAGCTGCATTTGCATTGCCTATATTATCGCGAATTGATCTTCGTCAAAAAGATCCACAAGTATTGGTTCTTGCACCTACACGTGAATTGGCTATACAGGTTGCAGAAGCATTTCAACGCTATGCCGCTCATTTAAAGGGGTTTCACGTATTACCTATTTACGGTGGACAAGATTATAGTACACAACTCCGTCAGTTAAAACGTGGTGCTCATGTTGTTGTTGGTACCCCAGGGCGAGTCATGGATCACATGCGAAAAGGGACTTTGAATCTGGATACACTTAAGGTTCTTGTTCTTGATGAAGCAGATGAAATGCTACGCATGGGCTTTATTGATGATGTGGAATGGGTGCTTGAAAAAACCCCTGATGATATACAAATTGCATTGTTTTCAGCGACCATGCCCACAGTAATTCGTAAGATTGCACAAGAATATTTGACTAATCCAGAGCAAGTAACTATTAAAGTTACAACTGCGTCAGCTGAAAATATTCGCCAACGTTTTTGGATGGTCAGCGGTGTTCATAAATTAGATGCACTTACTCGTATCCTTGAGGCTGAAACCTTTGATGGTATGATCATTTTTGTAAGAACCAAAACTGCAACAATAGAATTGGCAGAAAAACTCGAAGCTCGTGGTTACTCAGCTGCGGCAATCAACGGTGATATGTCTCAGGCACTTAGAGAGCGTACTATTGCACATCTGAAAAATGGTAAGTTAGATATTTTAATTGCCACTGATGTTGCTGCCCGTGGTTTGGATGTGGATCGTATCACTCATGTTGTCAATTATGATATTCCTTATGACACTGAGTCATACATTCATCGTATTGGTAGAACTGGACGTGCGGGACGCTCAGGTGATGCCATTCTATTTATTGCACCCAGAGAAAGAAAACTATTAGGTAACATTGAAAAGGCTACTAAACAAAAAGTTGAAGAAATGGGCTTGCCTTCAACTGAAGTAATTAATAATAAACGTATTTCTCGATTCAAACAGAACATTACCGATACTTTAGCTGTACAAGAGTTAAGTTTCTTTTCTCAGCTTATTGAGCAATATCAACAGGAGCATAATGTTTCAGCCCTTGAAATTGCAGCAGCTTTGGCGAAATTAGTACAAGGCGATACGCCTTTATTAATGCAGAATTTACCTAAAAAATCTTATGAAAGTAGAGAAGATAGGCCGCAAAGAGAAGATCGACCTAGAAGAGAAGATCGTCCGAGAAGAGAAGATCGTTCGGAAAGAGATCATAAGCCAAAGCGCTCGTTTGGAAGCGGAGTAAACGTAGAAATGGAAGTGTTCCGAATTGAAGTGGGTCATGCTCATGGGGTAAAGCCAGGAAATATTGTTGGCGCTATCGCTAATGAAACAGGCATAGACGGCGATCATATTGCCCGAATCAGGATTGAAGAAGATTATAGTACTGTTGAATTACCAGCAGGAATGCCGAAAGAATTAATTGAAGAACTGAAAAAAATCAGAGTTGCAGGCCAACAACTTAATATATCAAAAATGGATGGCAGCGTTAGAAAGCCTAAAGTGGATGATGGCGTTAGAAGATCAAAGCCTGATGACGTAACTAAAAAAGTTGATAAAACTAAAAAACGAATGGGTTCTACTTCTCGACGCGCTAAACCAAAACCAACTGAATAACCAATTTGAAGCAGGCTTGATTGCTATATAATTAGGGTGTTGCACAAGTGTGCCGAGTTAATTTATTTTAGCTTGGCTTACTGATTCCAAATGCAGGAACCACTTGCTTCATAAATAGCCTCCAAACGTTCTTGATGGGCTACTAAATCGTCATCATTACAGGGAATAATTTTTAATGTTTTCCGATCTGGATGTAAGTGTTTTATATTGGAAACAGTGTTTGAAACTTTGATTCCTGATGGCGTTTCTTCCAGTAACGAGGACTGTCCTCCGGTCATTAATAGAAAGACATCAGCTAGAATTTCTGAGTCTAGTAATGCGCCATGTAAATTACGGTGACTATTATCTATACCATATCTCTTACAAAGAGCATCAAGACTGTTTCTTTGTCCAGGGTGTTTTTTTCTGGCGTATGCAAGCGTATCAAATATCTTACATGAATCAGAGATGACACCTATCTTGTTTTTAAGTATTGAAAATTCATGATTAATAAAGCCAACATCAAATGGCGCATTGTGGATAACTAATTCTGAGTCCTTAATAAAAGTAAGAAAATCATCAACAATTTGAGAAAAATATGGTTTGTCATCTAAAAATTGATTGGTGATGCCGTGAACCGCAATTGCACCAGCATCAATTATTCTTTCAGGATTAATATAAGCATGAAAACGTTTCCCAGTTAATCGACGATTGATTAATTCGACACAACCAATTTCAATGATTCTATGCCCTTCTTGTGGGTTTAAGCCGGTTGTTTCCGTGTCAAGAACTACAATACGATTTAAAAATGAGCGCTTATCCATTCGGTTATCTTACAGTGAAATGACGATTAAGAATATTAGGCTTGGTGATTAGTTTCAAGGTTCGTTGCCAGAGTGGGTGAGAAGTCAAATATAGCCTTGTGGATTTTTAGTTTGCCAGTTCCAAGTATCTGTAACCATATCATGTAAATTTTTCTCTACTTTCCAGTTAAGTTCTTTTAAAGCCAAGTCAGGATTTGCAAAACACTCCGCAAGGTCCCCAGATCTTCTGAGGGCAATTTTATAATTGATGGTTTTGCCTGTTACTTTTTCAAAAGCATTAATAATTTCGAGTACACTGTAGCCTTTACCAGTCCCAAGGTTATAAGCATTACAGCCACCAATCTCATATAACTCACTGTTCAATGCTGCTATTGCATTGATATGACCCTTAACCAAGTCTACAACATGAATATAATCCCTGATGCCAGTGCCGTCAGGGGTTGGGTAATCGTTACCAAAAATTGATAATTGTTTTAATTTCCCAATAGCTACTTGAGCAACATAAGGCATCAGGTTGTTGGGAATGCCATTTGGATCTTCACCAATCATGCCGCTTTCATGAGCACCTATCGGGTTAAAATAGCGTAGTAATGCTATTTTCCAAGGCTGATTACTTTGATTGTTTTTATCTGCAGCCGATAAATCTTTTAGGATATCTTCTATCATGGCTTTTGACCTGCCATAAGGGTTGATTGCACCTAAGGGGAAGTCCTCTGTGTATTGTGGGCAAGAAGATTCGCCATAAACAGTAGCAGATGAACTAAAGACTAATTGCTTCACGTTTGCATGGCTCATTACGTCGGTAAGCACCAGCGTTCCGTAGACGTTATTGTGATAATACAGCTGCGGTTTATCACAAGACTCACCCACTGCTTTTAAACCGGCAAAATGGATGACTGTTGTGGGTAATTCTTTGGCAAAAATGTCGGTTAATGCTTGTTTGTCACGAATATCGGCTTTATAAAATGACAGTGTTTTCCCTGTTATTTGTTGAACTCTATTCAATGATTCAATTTTACTATTTGATAAATTATCAACTACGATTACTTTGAAGCCCGCTTGCAGTAATTCTACACAAGCATGGCTGCCAATGTATCCTGCACCTCCAGTTACTAATATTGTCTTAGGATTCATAGCGACTTATTTATTTTGAGTTTTATCAGATGAACACGACGGTTATCGGCTCTGATAATTTCAAAACGCATATTATCAATAATGAGACGTTCACCTTTTTTAGGCATGTGTTCAAGTTGGCTCAGAACAAATCCACCGATGGTATCATATTCATTCGTGGCTAAATGTGTAGAAAAATAATCATCAAATTCTTCAATGGGTATAAGCGCTTTTATCATGAATTCATTAGGGCTACGCTGAAAAATATATCCTTCATCATCATGATCATCATGTTCATCTTCAATTTCGCCTACAATTTCTTCTAATACATCCTCAATGGTTACCAAACCTGCTGCTTGACCATATTCATCGACAACAATTGCCATATGATTGCCATTGGTTCTTAATTCTTTAAGTAAAATATTTAATCGCTTACTTTCAGGGACGACACTGACAGGGCGCATAATATCTTTAACGGTGATAGTTTTCCCTTGCAATACATGTGCTAATAAATCTTTCGCTAGTAAGACACCTACAACCTTGCTGCGATCACCATCTATTACTGGGTAACGGGAATGACAAAATTCAATGACAAGTGGGCAAATAGATTCTAGCTCTGCATCCTTATGAACCACGACCATTTGAACACGAGGTATCATGATATCCCTTACGCGCATTTTTGAGACTTGCAAAACACCTTCAATCATTGATAATGCATCTGTATCCAATAACCTGCTTTCCCTCGCTTCTTGTAATATGCCAAGAAGATCATCCAAGTCATGTGGCTCCCCAGAAAACAATTGACTAATTCTATCTACCCAACGTTTACGGGGGGCGTTTCTACTCGGAGGTTGTTCATCACTCATTTATCACAGTCCTGTATATAAGGGTTTTCAATATTTAATGTAGTTAAAATTTTAATCTCTTTGTTTTCCATGATTTCTGCCTCATCGTTATCGATGTGGTCGTAACCCAACAAATGTAAAACGCCATGAATAATAATATGAGCCCAATGGTTCATCAAAGGTTTGTTTTGTTCTAGAGCTTCTATTTCGAGAAGTGGCGCACATATAACCAAGTCACCTAACAAATTTAGTTCAACACCTTCAGGAATTTCAATAGGAAAGCTAAGGATATTAGTAGGGCCTATTTTATGGCGATATTGCTTATTAAGTGTGGCGCTTTCATGTTCATCAACAATACGTACAACAATTTCAGTATCCCGATTTAGATCAGCAAGTGCTGCATCAACCCAAAGTTGAATTTTTTCCTGACAAGGTTGAGCGGTTGAACTTAGAATAGCTTGTATTTCAATTAGATTCATTATTGGATTTTGTTTTTTTTTCATAAGCTTCATAAGCGGAAACTATACGCTGTACGACTGGGTGCCTAACAACATCTCGTATTTCAAAAAA
>CAJAHC010000398.1 GCA_903939355.1 uncultured Methylococcaceae bacterium
GACGATTTAAACCATTAATAAATTGTTGATTGCATTTATGATTTTAATCAAATAGACTGCAATTTAAATAACTTCTGGTAGCTAGATAAATGCTTGTAGCAAAAAATAAAGCTTTAACTATTAATCAAGGAGGATTAGGAAGCTTGCTTAATCGCATTCAGACCTTGTTCGTGGGGATGTTGAAAATATGGTCTATTCCTATTGTTTTGATGCTCAGTATCGCATCGGGATTCACTACTTACTACGGGTTGTCACATTTTATTGTTCCTTGGATCGCATTGGTTATTACCATTGCGATTCAATCTATTATTGTAATTTGCTCACTCGAAATTGCCGGAATTCACTGGAAAGCTAATAGATTACGTTATCTGAGTGTATTGCTGTCTTTGTCCGTTGCTATCATGGCATCAATTACTTTCTCTTATTTTAAATTTTATGAAGTTTCTCAGAGTAGCAATATACGTATAAGTCGAATTAATGACATGCGTAAGGCTGGGAATGATTATTTGGATTCGATCCTGTTAATCAAAAGCGATATTTTAAAAGAGCTAAATAAAGAGTTGGAGAAAGCGACTACTGACGTGTCTCAAGCCTATTTTGGAACACATTCCCAAGTACCCGCTGCTTATAAGAACATGGTAGGAGAGGGTGCATTCTGGAGGCATTATAATGAGCGCTATCAGATAAAGAAAATACAATTTGATCAGATGGATAAAGAATTTCATCAGCTAGATGAACATATCAGAATGCTACAAACCAGTTTGAATCATTTAACAGTTGATACTGAAAAAAACATTCTAAATGCTATTGTCGGTGTACAGGAAGTTCAACTTCAATTCAATAAAATCGCCACACGCAGCGGCCATACTGTTCCGCAAGCACCGGTATTAATGACTTACGATCAATTTTCGCAAGATGTAACGCCCTCTTTTGCGATGTGGACTGACTTTTCATTGTTTGCTTTTGCTTGTGCAGCAATGGTTGATTTCTTTACTTTTTTATTGTCCTATCGTTTAGAAACGACTGCTCCAGGACCTCTTTCTGAACATGAGCAGGAGTTGGTTTTTGAATGTCTCAGGCAGTTTTCCGAGTTTAGGATTAATGAAAATGATGAGCTTGAAATGGTCATTGAGAAATCTGATCTTGAACGTGCCAGACGTTATTCTGATTGGTCACGTATGTTCGCAGTTGGCTTCTTATTAAGCCGTGGTTTTTTAAGGAAAATTGATGAAAGATCAGTAGAGTTTGCCCCTAATCTTTATCCGTTAATTGCGGAAAGAATGGGCGCTAAACTTCGACAGATTAAAGCAGAATCTCTTGCAGCTTCGAAAGCTGATAATAATCAGGTGTCAGATGAGTAATAAGTTATCACCTTTAGATGCCTGGTTAACTGGCGAAAATATTGCCTCTGAAGCAGATGAGCTCTCGTGGGATCCAGGTTTCGATGCTGAGCGCAGTGTTGTGGTGGCCAAGCTGGGTCCTTATTACAAATTATTTCAGCGACCTCAAGATTTTGTACCACGTTTTTTTCATCACGTTTATAAGTTGTCCATAGAAGACTGGGAATTGACGGCAACAACTTGTCTTTATAACGGCTTCTGCACACTCACTGCTGAGCTTGCTATTCGCTTCCAACCAACTTTCAAGTATATAGAAAGAAATCATGAGGCTTTGACTGACATAAATAGTCATATCAAAAGCACTTATGAAAGTTTCATCATGGATATAGTAAGTGCGCAATTCAATCAACTTAAGGATGGCTTGTGGGTGCATACTGGCCTGACTGAAATCGAAAGGCAAATTGAAACAGTAATTAATGAAGCTTTAATTTTAAAACATATTCAGTGCAGAACAACTTGTCAGTTGAGCACTGATTTTGCAGAGCTGACTGATGATGAAAAGCTTGATGGTCGTTTTGCTCAAGAAACTATTTATCTTAATGTAATGCAAAAACATTTTGAATTTCGCGAAAAACAAACTCAGGAATTATTTCGACAGGAAGATGAGTTAGAGTTATTGCATTTAGAGCATAAGCAAAAGCAATTAGAAGGGATTAACCAAATAGATTTAATTCAGCGGCAAAAACAGGCTTTAGAAGCCGAAGCTATAAAACGTCAATTGGAAGAACAGGAAGCGCAGCGAATGGAACAACATGTCATAGAGATGCGCCTGCAGGTTATAAAAACCAATCATGATATGCACTTAAAAGAAGTTGAAATGGATGGGGAAATTCAGTATCAGAAAGATATGCAAATTCGCCAACAAAAACTTAATATTCAAAAGCAAGCGCAGCAGATTGAGCATGAACGACTCTCGAAAGAGCTTCAGCGAGATGCTGAGGTTAGAGAGCATGAGCAACAGCGGCTAAAGTTTATGCAAGCAAAAGAGCAGGAGCAGCGAATAAAGCAATTAGAGTTGGAAGCAGATCTTAAAGAACAGGAGCTTTACCAAATAGAGCGACAAAATGTGCAGGAAAAACTGGAACGCTTAAAAATAGAGCATGAAAGTCGGCTTTATCAAATGCAATTAGATGCTGAAGTTAAAGA
>CAJAHC010000399.1 GCA_903939355.1 uncultured Methylococcaceae bacterium
GTCCTACTAGACAAATAGAAAAAGTAGTTGTTAATTTCATCTTTAGAAAGGAGTAAACTGCAAAAATAGTTACCTTAGAAGACACTTAGCAATAAACGATTACAAAGAGTGACACGGTTAAATAGTGCTATCTAGATGAGATTATAAAAATGTATAACGTAATAACTAGAGTCTTTGTCCTCGTAGTATTAATAACAAGTGTATTTTTCGCTTCTGTTACCTATGGGTTAGGTACTCCTCCGACTGTTTATGGGATTAATCCACCCAATACTACAAACAATGTAACTATTACTAACTCAGATACGGTAAGCGTTACAGGTACTAGCCATGAAACTGTAGCTGGAATTAGTTCTGTAGCAAATTATACTACTATAAGTAACACTTCAACAGGGACGATTAACTCCACAATTGGAGGAGTTGGGTGGGCTTATGGCATCTACTCTATGGGTGACTACAACATCATAACCAACTTTGGCATAATTAATGCGAAAACAGAGGATAGTCCTGTTACTATAGGCGTTAATATTGGGGATGTATGGGATGGAGCAAGTAACGATAACATTCTAACTAACTCCGGAAATATTTATGCCACAACAGGAGTTTATGGTTCGGCTTATGGCATCAGATCCATTGGCTCCAGAAACACCATATCCAACTCCGGAAATATTTATGCCACAACAGGAGTTAATGGTACAGCTTATGGCATCAGATCCATTGGCTCCAGAAACACCATATCCAACTCCGGAAATATTTATGCCACAACAGGAGTTAATGGTTCGGCTTATGGCATCTATTCCTCAGGTAACGGAAACACAACCAACTCCGGCACCATTAATGCCACAGCGGGCGATAATGGGCGGGCTTATGGCATCGTTTCCGATGGTGACAGCAATATAATAACCAACAGCGGCACTATCACAGCCAGTGGTGGTGCCGGCTCAACCGCTGTAGCCATTCAAAATTACGGCATCCAAACTAGCCTAACCAATAGTGGCACTATTTCAGGCTCTGTTGCTATTGATTCAACTTCCGCAGGGGCTTCTATAGGCAGCATCACTAACTCGGGAACTATCGATGGTGATATCAATATCTCAGGGCAAGATGTCACCTTTCTGGGTGGCTCAGGCACTACGGTGGGTTCTTTAACCGGAGGAACTATTACCTTAACATCGGGTAAAAACTTGACCTTCGGCTCAGGAAATCAGTTGTTAGCCGATAATATCGATGTTGGAACGGGGACAGTCATTAATGAAGGTAGTCTGTATCTTAATTCCACACAGTCTATTACTGGTAATTATCAACAATCAGATGCTGGCATTGTAGATGCCAGCGTTGATGGTCAACTCAATGTCTCAGATACCGCTACTCTAGCGGGGACTTTCAATGCCACCGGCGGTAACGGCATCAACGGCAACACACGTTGGACTGTCATGACAGCAGGGAATGGAATAAACGGGACGTATGCCAATGTCACCAGTGATTTAGACTTAGTTAACTTCGCCTTGGCTTATGATGCCAATGATGTGTATATGACCGCACAAGCCAATTACACGTCAGCAGCGACTAATCAAAACCAACAAGCTGTGGCGACTGGCCTTCAAACCGCTTTCTATAGTACGCCTTCAACAGCTGGGCAATCGGTGTTGGATCAGATTAATCCCATGAGTGCTTCACAAGCACAAACTGCTTTTAATTCATTATCCGGTGAAGGTATCTCAGCACAACAAACCGCTAACTTTAGCGCCACTAATTTAATTGTCGATGCCTCACGCCGGCAAGCGAACTACTGGTTAATGGATGAATGTCAAACCAAAGCATCTGCTAACCAGCCTAACAAATCGCGTCATAACGTCTTACCAGCAAGTTGTGCATCTAGAGACAATAAACGCTTTAGAAGTTGGCTAACAGGTGTCGGTGCTTCTAACTCATTAGATGGTTCCTCTTCAATGGGTTCTGCATCAGTATCAACAAGAACCGGTGGTGGGGTTGTGGGTTTTGACTATGAAGTTAGCTCTCACTTACTGGTCGGCGGTATGGTGGGTGGTACAGCCTCTAACTATAACGTTTCTGCCCGTTCCTCAACGGGTACAGACTCTTCAGGTCAAGTGGGTCTATACAGTGTTGCCAAGTGGGAGAACTTTTACGTCAATAGCATCTTTAACTACGGTTACTTCAGTGGTGAATCTACTCGTTACGTGACGGGTGTCGGCAATACCGCGGAACAAACTGGCACAACCAGTAGCAATGCCTTTACGGGACGTATGGAAGTCGGCTATCGCATGGATCATCCACTGGTTAATGTCATGCCGTTTGTGGCCATGCAAGCCACCTCTCTGCAAATGAACAGCTTTACAGAGAGCAATACCGATAACCTAGGGCTATCGGTAGCCGGTAACACCACTATGTCAGAACCCGGCTCCTTAGGTATTCAGTTGGATCGCTCTTTTGATGTCAGTGATAAGTGGACTATGTATCCTTTACTGCGCATGGCATGGGTGCATGAATTCCAAACCGATCGCTCTATCAATGCCTCGTTGCAAGCACTACCTACCACTAATTGGACGGTCAATGGTGCCAGTGCTGCTTACAATGCCGCTAACGTGGGCATTAGTTTCCAAGCCATGAACAAACAAGGTATTGCCATCTTTGCTTCTGGTAATGCAGAGGCCTCATCAACCACTCAAAGTTATATGGGTGAGTTAGGTGTTAAGTGGCTTTTTTAACCCATTAAAAAAATTGCTCTGATTTTATAAATGCCGATTATGTGTTTCTAGAAAAATATAAAATATTTTTTAGGCATGAAGATTTATTTCAAGGTGGGGGGTATGTTTCCGCAGTGGTATTTGCACAAGTGAATTAGTAGTTTGAAAATTTACAGAAATGTTTGAGCCTACTCGACTCTTATAGAGACTAGAGGAGGTAAAGCTCTGAGCGGGGGTGGGGCGGTGAGGCAGGGGTGGGGTCAAGGCTGTGCCAGTATATGCTGGGAAAAGTCAGAAGGAATAAAGATTATCCATTACCTTATATAAAGACCCTCATTGTATTTTAGTTCAATATGACCCTAGTCAACTAGACACTTACTTATTGCGCTAGCAAGATTACTCACCAACTGGTCTAATATTGAGAGTAGTTAAAACCTTCTAAATGGCTCGGATTTTTTTGACACCTGTAATTAATAAACATGAATATTATTAACATAAAGTGTTGTTACGCCTGATAAAATCACAAAAGGTACAGCTTTACCTACTCCAATACCATCAGCATCATAAGAAAGGGTTTGTGTCTTAGGGTTGAAAATTAAATAGTCATTCTCATCTAATGCTTTGGTGCCTATGACAAAATTATCTGCTCCAAATGCGGTTGAGGAAAGACTTGTAAAAATTGCAGAGTCTAACATTAAAAAATCCCCTGCTAACCCAGATACAAAATCTAATATCGTGGTTTTATTAGAACCACCTATTTTTGTATTAAAGTCATAATAATCTACCCCAACCCCACCAGTTAGAGTATTTTTACCTAACCCTCCGTTAATCCAATCATCTCCGATTCCACCACTTATTTTGTCGTTACCATTTTCGCCATAAGTCCAATCAGTTCCATTACCACCATAAATTATGTCATCACCGTTACGACCAAAAATGGTATTTTCACCATTAACTCCATATACAGTGTCATTACCAATACCAGCATCAACATAATCAATACCATTACTACAATATATAGTGTCGTTACCATTATAACCGTTTAATACATTATCGTAGCCAGAGCCAAGATTTGGTGTTACCGCTGTAGCGCTTATAATATCATTGCCACTTAAAGCCCAGCTTAACAATGCTCCAGTATTACCAGAATTAACGTAAAGCTCTACTTTTTTAGCATTAAGTTTTAAGCTAGTCATAGAATATTGACGAATACCACCTTCAAAATAATCGAATCGATTAACTGTTCCGCTCGAAATATCACCATTCTTATATTTAAAAGTACCGTAGTAATCGGCTTCACTATATCCATCATAAACCTCAATCAGGTAGGGCGTAGAATAAACTGCCCCAAAAAACCAAGGCATATTATTCATATTAATTGGCTGATAAACCGTAAGGTTCGCCGTAAAAGCCTTATAAGGTAATAATATGGTTAATAGAGCCAACAGGGATTTAATTATTTTCATGCTTTTTACTCCTCGTATGGATTTGTATGTTAGTCATAATCTAATGAAGCCTTTGCCTGAACAAGGAATGAGAATAAGTGTACTTAATCAACAAAAGTTTTTGTTATTACTCGGCATGAAAATAGTTGCAGTAAAAATGCAAAAAAAGGCATCCAATTAAGTACCATCATGTATTTTTATATTATGCACTCATGGTATTAAGTTATCTATAGCATCAACATAGAGTAGTAGTTCTTATTCCGCAGGTTGTTCTAATATCAAGAGCTTCTCAGCGCCATCAGTTAAATAGTTCTGTGGTTCACCTAGTCCGTTCTCAGGCACTACTGTAGTTAAGTTGCCTGACCGCATATAGATCGTTGATTCATTAGTTGTTGCGTTGACATCGGTGTAGCCACCTGCACTAGGTGTAATGTAATGGGTTTCCCCTGATGGTGTGATTATGGATTCAGCATTAGCTTCAGTTGTTAATACTGTGGATAGCAGTAAACCTGCAATTAATAAGTTCTTCATATCATCCCCTCGAAATACACATAGAGAATAAATATACCTAACAAATGTAAAAACTGCTAGAAATGAAAGAATGGAAGGTGCTGGCAGGAATATCTGTTAAAAACCAATCTGGCAATGACCCGGCAATGACCTGAGAAATTTAAGGTATAAAAAAAGCCTCACACTTTAATGCAAGGCTTTCATTTATTTGGCTCCCCCGGACGGGCTCGAACCGCCGACCTAATGATTAACAGTAGCACTAACGGCTGAGTTTATTCTTTTTAAGTGGAAGATTACTAAGCGCCTTTCTGATTGATATATCACCGTTGCCTTAAAACCGAACCAATAACGAACCTTTTGTTCTGAAAACCGCCAACATTTGTTTAAAAATTAAATTGAATCAATTGGTTAACAGCATTTTCCGCCGACCGAAAACCGAAGAGGGCTCAGATATTTATTTTTTAGTGAAATGTTTGTAAGCGCCCAGTGTTGCTCCAATAGTAGCACCTACTACTGGGCCGATTAGCGGAATGGGGATTGCGATCGCGGCTCCAACAACCGCAGCGGTGGCTGTTTCTTTTGCCAAACTGGATGATGCTACCCCCCTTGATACATCTTTTAAAGCACTGACAAAAGCCTCTGTGGCAATCTTCACATCTTGCTGATCTAATTGACCGTCACCATTTTGATCAAAAACTGATGTTGCGATAGTCGATAAAGTACGACCTGCTAAATTTACAGTCTCGGTTAGAGCGGGACCAGCAACCGATGCTATATCACCTGTTGTCTGTTCAATACCTTTCGACAAACTTGTTCCTGCTTGTTTTACAGTATTTGCAGTTTTATCAGCTAAATCAACCGCTGAAGAAACAATAGGGCTGGCTGTCGATGCAATACTTGTGGTCAAGTCGGATACAGCAGACTTGGTTTTCTCTGCAATATCACTGAATAAATTTTTCATAAGATTTTCTCACCTTAATTCAATTAGTAACCAAATAAGTTTTATAAAGCCTTTACGGACGCCCTTTTTTTGCTTCTCAAAATTGCAATTCCATTCTATCTATAATTCAAAAGTGTTAAGCGACCGATAAGATGCCAACTAATCCGTCAATACTTTAATTTCTAAATTATCAATCTTGAACTATGATCTAAACTTATAGGCTCAATTGATACCCATTGCAATCCTTTTAATCCCCCTTCCCAAGATACTCATTTAAGCTTTTATCAACTTCCACCTGTAACTCTTCAGGAC
>CAJAHC010000400.1 GCA_903939355.1 uncultured Methylococcaceae bacterium
CGAAAGCGAAGTGTAGCGGAATTGGTAAGTTGAACAATCCCGCAAAGCGGAGGGTATTATACTCCGCAGCTTGCTGTGGGGTTCATACCCGTGATCTATTCTCCAGTATTTCATAGATATCTGAATTTTGTCTAATTTTGATGGTCAGCTAAAGAAAAACATAAGTAAACCATTATCATACAATCACGAAAACTCAAGACTATATTTTAAGTCCAATTGCAATTGCTTTAATTTTATATGTCATCGGAATTATCATTGACAATTATCAAGATTGATCTATTACAATAACGAGTGATTTATGAGTCAATCTCTTTCCATATACAATAATCAAACTTGATAACGGCTCGCCGCTTCAGCTCGCCTACTTGTACAAAACAGCCAATTGCTTTGCTTCTTTCTTTATTTCCTTGCGCTTATCTGCCGGTTCCAGAAGTTCAGCATCAGCGCCATAGGAAAGAATCCACTTTTTCACATCAAACCAACCGGATGTGGTCATGGTTAAAATTATCGAGCCGTCTTTTTGTATTTCAATCTTCTGATTATTAGCCCAGCATCTTTCTTGAATATAGAGGGCATGATCTGCGGAGAATCTTATCTTTACTGTCAGCGGATCATCATAGACCAGACCAAAAGCTTCTTCCAAAAGCGCATCGGGATCAAAGCCTGCGGGATATTCATAGGTGTTACTTGTCACGGAAAGATTTATAATTCGCTCCACAGCAAGCGTGCGGATATTGTCATGTTTTGTTACACGCACAAATATATAGAGGCCGCCATTCCATTCAAAAAATGTGAGTGGCTCAATATCGAACTTCTTAATCTGATCATTGCTAAATGAATGATATTCTACTATACAAGTCTTTTGCTGCATTATTGCACTGGTAATAATATCGATGATCTCATCTTTTGCCGAATAATCCTTAACAAACTTTGTGTTGGTAATTAAAAGGGACTTTACCTTCTCCAATTTATCAGCCAAGCCTTCCGGTACGAAAACATCAAGCTTGGCAAATGCTCTGTTAATATTGGCTTCGATGTCCGTTCCCTTATAAAGCCGGGAGTGGCCTTTGAGAAAATAAAGAGCTATAATTTCTGTCAGTGATAGGTTCAGATTAGCCACCTTCATATCCAGAAGCCGCTTGCAAAACTCTTTGTCCAAATAATAGCGGACTTCATTCCCTAACACAGGTTTATCTTTATCAATCACAAAGCCAAAGTCGTATTGAAGTGTTTCCATGACCCGGTAAGCTTGACGTTTGTCAATATCAAGCTGCTCGCAAAGCGAAGAAATAGTAGTACCTGTTGGCTGTGCCAGAAGATTTATGGCATCCAGAATCTTTTTAAGAATTCGTCCCCGCATATTTTTTCTCCCGAATTTTATTAAATTAATAACACCACGAATTAAATACTATATTAACCCATTTTAAATTTATTTGCAGAAAAATAAAAATAAATATTTGAAAATGTCCAGAAATGACACTCCCCAAGCGTATATTCTGCTCAATTAAATTGTCAGCTCTTTTAAAATCAATTCGAGGTGCGATAACGACCAGCCTGAAGTAGGTCGTAAATCACGCAAGAAAACAAATCCTGCAAGGGAGGGATGAAACAGCGTGCCGGCCCAAGGGTCGTAGGCAGCTAACCGGAAATGGCATTGTACTGAGATGTGTCTGATTCAGGAAGGACTAATTAAGACGAAATAAGGAGAGACGATACTATGGCAAGAGAAGAAACTAAGCGAGACGACAAAGCACTCAATGAATACGGCATTATCTATTTATCCGGGGAAATCAATAACGGCACCGCAGAGGCTATCAGCAAAGAGATTATCGAACATAACATTAAGGGTGA
>CAJAHC010000401.1 GCA_903939355.1 uncultured Methylococcaceae bacterium
CAAGACACCAATATCACCCAATACCAATTAGTAAAAATACTAGCAGGGGCACTGGGACGATTTACCGTTGTGGGTGATGATGATCAGTCTATTTATGCCTGGCGTGGTGCCCAACCGGAAAATCTGGCGCAATTACAAAAAGATTTTGCTCGCCTGCAAGTCATCAAACTGGAGCAAAATTACCGTTCCACAGGACGCATACTCAAGGTAGCCAACCATCTGATTGCCAACAACCCGCATGCTTTTGAAAAACGACTCTGGAGTGAACTGGGTTACGGGGATCCGCTACGTGTTTTAAGCCATAAAAATGATCAAGTTGAAGCGCAACAAATTATCTCTGAAATTGTTCATCATAAATTCAAGACCGGCAGTCGTTATCAAGATTACGCTATTTTATATCGGGGCAATCATCAATCCAGATTGTTTGAACAAGGACTTAGAGAAAATAATATTCCTTATCTCATTAGCGGCAGCTCATCATTTTTTGCCAATGCTGAAATCAAAGACATACTTGCGTATCTCCGTTTATTTGTTAATCAGGATGATGATGCCGCTTACTTACGAATCATCAATACGCCACGGCGTGAAATTGGTCCGATTACACTTGAAAAATTGGGCACTTATGCCAATGAGCGGCATATCAGTTTATTTGCAGCCAGTACCGAAGTTGCATTAAGTCAAAAACTTACTGACAAATCAGTTCACAGACTACAACTATTTCATGACTGGGTTATCCGCACGTCTGATTGTATTGACAGGGGTGATAATTTTTCTATCATCGAAGATGTTATTAAACACATCGATTATGAACAGTACTTAAAAGAAGACAGCAAAAGCAAAGAGTCGGCTGAACGTAAAATAAAAAATGTCTATGAGTTAATTGAATGGCTTAAACGCATAGCTGACAAGGAAACAGAGGGCCAGAAACCCTTGGCTGAGATTGTCGCCAAAATCATGCTGATGGATATTATGGATCGTAATCAGGAAGCAGAAATCAGCGACCAGATTAGTTTAATGACCCTGCATGCAGCCAAGGGACTAGAGTTTCCCCATGTGTTTTTAATTGGCATAGAGGAAAATATTCTTCCTCATCAAAACAGCATTGATAATGATAATATAGAAGAAGAACGCCGCTTGACTTATGTAGGCATTACCCGTGCCCAGCGAACTTGCACCTTTAGTTACTGTACACATCGTAAACGTTATGGGGAAATCAGTGAATGTGAACCTAGTCGTTTTTTAAATGAATTACCGGTTGAAGATCTTGAGTGGATAAACAAAAAACAATTAACTCCGGAAGTTATCAAAGAGCGCGGCAAAGCCAACCTGACAAACTTGAAGACAATGTTATCTTAAGACATTTTTCTTCATCCTAAAGCTTGAGTGATTTTAGTATCTTATGCAACGGAGCAAGTGATATTAATGCTCTGAATAAAATTGCATTATCTTTAACGAGGCCATAACATTCATAGTCATAAAGAGCTTCTATATGACCCCCTTGGTGACCTGTATTCTCACTTTCAACCGAAAGTTGTTTAACCAATAAATGCAAGGCATCGTTTGACTTTAGTTGATTAAGGAGCACCCGATCGATACTTATTTTATGAGATAAATAAACCATCGGATTTTGTTCAAAATCATGTTGTTCTATTTGGGCTTTTTCCAATAAAGCACAGGAAATCAAGCTACAAGGAAATATTTCCGGAAAAATGGCTTTATAATGTATTTCATCAAAATAATCATCTTGGTCTACCAATGAACCACACAGAAAATTTTTTGCATTGCTAATGTTTATAAATTTTCTCTTTAAAAAGAA
>CAJAHC010000402.1 GCA_903939355.1 uncultured Methylococcaceae bacterium
ATTCTGCGGCGTTTGGCAGAAATGCAATACACCCGAAATGATATTGAATTACGGCGAGCAACCTATCGTGTACGCGGCGAAGTGATCGATATTTTCCCTGCCGAATCGGATAGTGAAGCCTTACGAGTAGAATTATTTGATGATGAGGTAGAACGCTTATCTTTATTCGATCCCTTAACGGGTGAAATAATTCGGCGATTAGCTCGTTATACAGTTTATCCAAAGAGTCATTATGTCACACCTCGTGAACAGTTATTGTTGGCGGTTGATGCCATTAAGATTGAGCTTAAAGAGCGTCTTAAACAATTGCGCTTTTTAAATAAATTGGTAGAAGCCCAGCGTCTTGAACAGCGCACGTTGTTTGATATTGAAATGATCTTGGAAGTTGGTTATTGCTCTGGTATTGAAAACTATTCCCGTTATTTATCAGGTCGAGCCGCAGGCGAATCACCACCGACCATGTTTGATTATTTACCCGATGATGCCTTGGTTATCGTTGATGAAAGCCATGTGACCGTACCACAAATCGGGGCGATGTATAAAGGTGATCGGTCGCGTAAGGAAACACTGGTCGAATATGGCTTTAGACTGCCGTCTGCGTTGGATAATCGACCATTGATGTTTGCAGAATTCGAAGCCAAATCGCCGCAACGGATTTATGTATCAGCAACACCAGGCCCCTATGAGAAATTACATTCTGGCGTGTTTGCTGAGCAAGTTGTAAGACCTACAGGTTTACTTGATCCGGTTGTTGAAGTTCGTCCGGCGACTTCCCAAGTTGATGATTTATTGTCAGAAATTAATTTACGCGTCAGTGTAAAAGAGCGTGTTTTGGTAACCACCTTAACCAAAAAAATGTCAGAAGATTTGACCGAGTATTTAGCAGAGCATGGCGTGCGTGTCCGTTATTTACATTCTGATATTGATACTGTCGAACGTGTAGAAATTATTCGTGACTTGAGGTTAGGACAGTTTGATGTGTTGGTAGGCATTAATCTTTTACGAGAAGGGTTGGATATTCCTGAAGTGTCCTTGGTCGCCATACTGGATGCTGATAAAGAGGGCTTTTTACGCTCAGTTGTCTCGTTGGTTCAAACGATTGGGCGTGCAGCCAGAAACAGTAAAGGTAAAGCAATTTTGTATGGTGATAAGATCACTCGGTCAATGCAACAAGCCATAGATGAGACTAATCGTCGCCGCGAAAAACAGCATCAGTTTAACATTGAGCATGGTATTCAACCGGCGAGTATTATCAAATCTATTACCGATATTCTACAAGTGTCCATCCCAGGTTCAGGGGCGTCTTCTGGTAAATCTATAAATAAGGTAGCAGAATATTCAGCTGACTATAACACGATGACATCTAAGCAATTAGGTAAAAAATTAAAACAATTAGAAGATGAAATGTATCGTTATGCTAAGAACCTGGAATTTGAACAGGCAGCAAAACTCAGAGATGAAATTAAAATAGTACAGGAGCAGTTATTGCTTTAAATTTTCTTGTGATGGATGAAAAAAATTAATAGATCTGACAAAACATTCAGTGAATGCTACTGACGTCCGTACTACCCTCCTGAGCTCATCTAAAGCTACAGGAGGGTCAATATTCACTTTAGATCTGGACAATCAATATAGTTCGGATGAACAGTGCTGATTGCTACTGTTCGATGTCTCTGATCAGGTGTATTGTCCGGTCCTTCCGCTTTACCCAAGGCGGTAATGCGAAGTTGTTCGGGTTTTGCACCTTTTGCCACTAGCATTTGGCTGATGGTGGCGCCTCTTCTTTCTGATAAGTTTTGGTTACTACTTGAGCTGCCAACGGTGTCGGTATAAGCCATAACATCTGCAATTGCATCAGGATGAGATTCTAGATACTTGCCCAAGGTTTCAATATTGGCATCATTGGTTTTATAGGGTACGGCACTACCAGTTTTGAAATAGGCGGCAGTTTGTTGAGCAGTTTCACCTTGATGATGATTATGGCCATGCACTGACGTTAACCATTGACATAGCTCTTTTTCTGATGCCTTTCGATGATCACTTGCTGCCTGTGCTGCTTCCATTGCCTTTTTTCGCTCATCAATATTCCAATATTGATCTTTTTTCCAGTGTTTTAAAACGTTATTGGCTTTCTCCACATTATCTTCTGCTAATTCCTCATGGTAAATTGATTGACCATAATGACCTGCTACTGCTGCATCAATTCCTGCAGTCAATCCTGGAATGTCTTTTTCTGGAGGTGTACAGGCTACAAGAGTTGTGACCAATACAACAATTGGTAAGTAAACATATTGTTTGTTCATGAATTTATCCTCTCAATGCAAACTATCCACGACTTTTTGGTGGATAAATACAACAGTTATTTAATGGGGCGAATTTATTTGCCATTATCTAAGGGGCCATAAGTAGTCCAGAAGCCAGGCATATGAATGCCGAAATAACGTGTATCCTCACTAAAACGATCCCATGCATACGGAGGTGTAATATAATCCTCGGTAGGAATGGGTGCGGTAATTAGTTCTGTCGCCCCAACAACCGTTCGACTAACAGAATGGATAACTCCGCGAACCACACCCCATGTTAAACCAACAAAAATATTTTCATCATGACTGATGTTAATGACGTTTTTTGGCAATTCAATAAACCCGGTTGTGGTATTAAAAAATCCTTGGGTAAGTTTAGAGGTTAGACAAGATAGATAGTCATGCTCTTCAGCATTGACAGAACCAATTGAGAATAAAGCGCTGGTACTTAGTACGCAGGCAATAAAGAGGTTTTTTTTTCGCATTTTAATTCCCCTCAAGATGTTTGTGTTATCAGGTGTTATAACTAAAATTATTTTCGGTTATAACTATGATTCAAAAATTCAGGTTAGAGAAGTTAAGATATTTTAATTTCTCAATTTGTAAGGTAGTTGATTTTTTTGAGAATGTCTATAAAACAAGATTTTTAACCGCCTTTTTATCTTTTTTATTTAGTATGACTGATAATCAGGAGGAAATGGATGGATTCATTTAAGCGAGGATGTTTTCATTCTAGTGCTGTCAGAGTGATTGGGGAGGAAATATTACTTTTTGCAAAGATGTTTAATGGGACAGGTAAGCGGAGAGATCGTAAGTGAATTACTTTCTATGCAGGTAATGGATTTAATGGTAAATATCTTGAGGTTTTATGAGTGTATTAAGACTCGGTTTTTTGTTCACGCGATAAAAGATTTTGTACGGCAGTTAGTGGAGCCAGTTCTTCATATAAAACTTTATAAGTTTGTTCTGTTATGGGCATTTCTACGCCATATTTTTTGGCCAGCAAAAAAGTTTCTTTCGCAGCCGATATGCCTTCAATTTCTTGACCTATTTCTTGTATAGCAGTAGCCATGTTTTTACCTAGCCCAAGTGCTAGACCAAAGCGACGGTTTCTGGATTGATTGTCGGTACAGGTTAAAATAAGGTCTCCAAGTCCAGCCAAGCCCATAAATGTTTCTTGTTTTCCACCTAGTACAATGCCTAGTCGAATAATTTCATTAAGGCCGCGAGTAATTAATGCGGCTCTGGTATTTGCGCCAAAGCCCAAGCCATCTATTATGCCAGCGGCAATGGCTAACACATTTTTAACTGCTCCACCAACTTCAACTCCAATCATGTCAGAGCTTGTATATATCCTAAACAATCCGCTATGTAAGATACTACTCAGTTCTTTTGAAAAAACGGGTTGAGCTGATGCGATGGTGATGGCTGTAGGTAAGTTGGCAGCAACTTCATGTGCAAAAGTAGGGCCTGATAGGATTGCAGATGGAGTTGTTGGGCCAAAGATTTCGGCAACTATTTCATGGAGTAAAGAGCCGTCGTCAGGATTAAAACCTTTGCTTGCCCAAGCAATTTTAAGGTCACTTGATACATAAGGTTTAAGTTCAGATAGAGTTTTTTTAAAGGCATGGCTAGGTACGCAAACAAGTATTAGATTGCTGAATGAGCCAGCTTCTGCCAAATTGGATGAAACAGTTAAATTTGTAGGAAAAAAATATCCAGGCAAGTACCGTTTATTTTGTCGTTCCTGTGTAAGAGTGTCTATATGCTCTGGGTTATGTCCCCATAATAAAGTTTGACAACCATTATTGGCAGCCAGAATAGCTAGTGCTGTACCCCAAGAACCAGCCCCTAGAATGGCTATTTTTTTTGCCATGACCTTGATTAGTTGATGGTAGCAGGGCCGGGAACTTGCTCTTGAAGGGTTTGAATATGTTGCGCATAAAGAGCATCAAAATTCACTGGTACTAGAAGAAGTTGCGGGAAGCCACCTTTTGCAACAATATCAGATACTGCTTCTCTGGCATAAGGAAAAAGAATGTTAGGACAGAAGCTTCCTACCATTGGCCCCATTTCCTGATCCGAAAAGCCACTTAAAGAGAAAATACCTGCTTGATTGACTTCAACTAGGTAGGCAGTCTTAGCTTCATTCTTAACTGTAATAGTAACGGTTAAAGCTACTTCGTATAGAGGACCTTCTAATGGTTCAACGTGAGATACTAGATTAAAGTCGACAGAAGGCTCCCATTTTTCGGTAAAAATTTTAGGCGAGTTAGGTGTTTCAAAAGACATGTCTTTCGTATATATTTTTTGTATAGAAAATTGTTTTTCTATTGTTTTTTGGTCTTCAGCCATGATGAATATATTTTATATTGATGCGTTAGTGTTCATGAAGTTATAGATGTATTTTTGACTAAAAAATCATGTGCTGGGAGTTATTTTGTTTTTTTGTTTACTCGTTATTTTTACAGGTAATTTATAATCTTTTTCCCAGGCTTGTATGCCACCGATAATTACAAAAACTTGTTCAAATCCTGCTTTAGTTAATAGTTTAGCTGCGGAGGCAGAACGGGTGCCTGTTTGACAGGAAATCAATACGGGCTTATTTTTATGGGTAGTTATTTTTTGAAGTTCTTCTGTTAATTTCCCTAAAGGCATATTAATGGCTTGTTCAATATGACTAGTGATAAATTCATGTGGCTCACGTACATCAATTACAATCGTGTCACTGTCATTCATTTTAGTAACTGCAAGCAAAGGTGAAACAGAGGCAAATTTCTTGAAGGCTACATCGAATAGTTCTTGAATCAATAAGTAAGTAACTACTGCCAGTGCTAGCGATAAAATATAGTGGTTTAAAATAAATTCTAGGTAACGGTCCATTGAGTATGCTTTAAGTTAAGTGGTTTGAATGAGTGATTCGAACAGAAAAGGTCGCGGAAATTTTAAATTAAGTTGCTATGTTTATATTATGAATCATACAGTAAGCATGATTAGCCTCTTTTCTGAAGTTGATAATATTGATGAGGCATGGCGTTAAATAAACATCAGTCCTTACTAAGTTAAGCGTCATTATATAGGATATGTTGGATTTTAATATCTATAGAATTTCATTCACACGCCTATCCTTAAGGCAGTTTTATTATAAATAAAAAAACAAGATAAATTATTTATACACAACAGCTAGCAACGTGTATTAATATAATGGCACGCTTTCCTGTTTGCCTAGCCGATAAATCTAACAAAATGATACCTTATTTTCAATCATTTTAGGTAATTGATACCATAACTGTATTGTTGAGTTAGCTTTTATTCCTCAGGCGCCACCATTTTGTTTTTAGTATGTGGAGTAAATAAAAAAATGTTGAATAGACCTAAGCCCCTAGTTTTATTGATTATTGATGGGTTTGGTTACTCATTGGAAAAGCAAAATAATGCCATTGCTATGGCTAAAACGCCTTGTTGGGATAATCTCCAAAAAGATTACCCTATGACGTTTTTAGACTGTTCAGGTCGTTCGGTTGGATTGCCGGATGAGCAAATGGGTAATTCAGAAGTTGGACATGTTCATATAGGTACTGGTCGATATGTCCCACAGGACTTTTCTAAGGTTAATGATGCTATTGAAGACGGTAGTTTTTTTAATAATCCTGTTCTTTGTCGTGCAGTTGATTTAGCGAAAGAAAAAAACAAGGCATTACATATTATGGGTCTATTGTCATCTGGTGGAGTGCACAGTCACGAAGCCCAGATTACAGCAATGGTTGAATTAGCGGCTAAACGGGGCTTAACTAAAATATATGTTCATGCGTTTCTGGATGGCCGTGATGTGCCCCCTAAAAGTGCAGCTGCTTCTATCCAACTGTTGGAAGCAAAGTTTGCTGAGGTCGGAGTTGGTCGAATTGTTTCGATAGTGGGTCGTTTTTATGCCATGGATAGAGATAATCGTTGGGATCGGGTAAAATTAGCCTATGATTTGATTGCCAAAGGTACTGCAAGCCAAGCTACGGATACAGCGCAACATGGACTGCAAGAGGCTTATGACAGGGGTGAGACTGATGAGTTTGTATTACCAACAGTCATTTTGGGTGGACAGAGTCAAACGGTTGTCCTTGATCCTGATGACTCAGTTGTTTTCATGAATTTTCGGGCAGATCGCGCTCGTGAAATTTCCCAAGCTATAACCTTAAACAGCTTTGATTCTTTTGATAGAGAGCGTGGCAGACATCCGGGATATTTTTGTACCTTAACAGAATATAGTCAGGATTTTGGTTATGACGTGGCTTTTCCTTCAATAGATATTAAAAATAGTTTAGGGGAGTACTTGTCCGTATTGGGCATGAAACAACTTAGATTGGCAGAAACTGAAAAATATGCACATGTTACTTTCTTCCTTAATGGTGGCGTAGATACACCTTTCCCTGGTGAGGAACGTATTTTAGTTCCATCACCTAAAGTTAGAACTTACGACTTACAGCCAGAAATGAATGCTGGAGAAGTGACAGACCATTTGGTTGCAGCGATTACCGGTGGTAAATATGATGTTATTATTTGCAATTATGCTAATTGTGACATGGTAGGGCATACAGGAATCATTCCAGCAGCAATTCTTGCGGTGGAGACTATTGATAAATGTTTAGAACGCGTACATGATGCTTTAAAATTAGTGGGCGGTAGACTACTTTTAACAGCTGATCATGGTAATATCGAGCAAATGGTCGATAAAGATACAGGCCAGCCCCACACTGCTCATACCACAAATCAGGTGCCTTTAGTTTATGTTTGTGGAGATAAGCCCTTGCTTTCTGGTGGAGGACTGTCTGATTTGGCGCCAACCATGTTGGCTATTTTAGGTGTCTCACAGCCCCTAGAAATGACGGGTAGATCACTAATTAATAATGATTAATGAGAAAAAAGCTGTTTTTTGTTTTAGTACTCGTGTGTTGGGTGACGTATGGTTACACGGAGGAGTTGCATACTGGTAGTGATCTTAGTTCGGTTGAATTAAAGATTAGGTCCGTTAAGCATGCAATAGAGCAACTTTCTGGGCAGAAAGATAGTGTGCAGAATTTGTTGTCTGATATTGATAAAAACTATGGTGAAAGAGCGGCGTTAGTCAAAGCGTTGCAACTTAATATTGAACAGAAACGACACAGTCTGGATAACATCCGTAAGGATATGGATGTTCATCAAAGCGAAATTGAAAATTTAAACAAGGAGCTGGCTTATCAAGTAAAGCTTGCTTATGCTTTAGGTCAAAAAGAAAAATTAAAATTATTGTTTAATCAGCAAGATGCTGAGAAATCTGCTCGAATGATGGTTTATTTTAAATTTTTTAATCAAAATCGTTTAAAGAAACTGCAAGATTTGGAAATGACAGTTAAAACTCTTGATCAGTTAGATAAAGAAAGACAAGCTGAAACGGAGATATTAGAACAAGACTTAAAGCAAAAGCAATTAGAGCAAACAAGTCTTAATAATGCCAGAAAACAACGAAATGATTTGCTTAACAAAATAGCGAGTGATTCTACTTCAAATGAGCAGCGGTTGGCTGAATTGGAGGAAAGTGAAAATAGGCTGAGAGGATTGATGGCTTCATTGTTGGATACAGACAAAGAGCTTTCAGTCAATGTAGAGCAGGAAAAAGAGTTATCAATAGCGCCGGTAAATATCGTCAAAGCTAAAAATGATTTTGTGAGTCTTAAAGGTAATCTTCCTTGGCCAGTTGCTGGAAAGTTGTCTCATAAATTTGGCAGTGCTCGAACAGAAGTTGCTTGGGATGGTGTTTTGATTGATGCCGATGAAGGTTTGGAAGTGAAGGCTGTAACTCGAGGAAAAGTGGTTTTTGCCGAGTGGTTTCGTAGTTATGGGTTAATGATTATTCTTGATCATGGCCAAGGTTATTTAACTTTATATGGTTTTAATCAAAGCCTTTATAAGAAAAGTGGGGATGCAGTGGAGGCTGGGGATATTATTGCATCTGTTGGGCAAAGTGGTGGCCGAAATAAGGCAGGGTTATATTTTGGAATACGCAATAAAGGTGTGCCGATTGATCCGCTTGAATGGTGCCGGAAATAAGTTGGGCCCAAGTAACTAGTTATTAGGGTTTAATAATAGATAGAAATTGAGGATTTGGAGTTTTAAGAAACATGCTAAAAAAGAAAGCTATTTTTGTTTTATCCCTAGGGATTATGCTAGGTGTTTTTATAGGGCTTAGCGGCAGTGTTTTCGCTGAGCGGGGTACTGGTGAAAATGCTAACGATGCTGAGCCGCTTCCCTATGAGGATTTGCGCACATTTACAGAAATTTTTGGTCGGATTAAAAGGGATTATGTAGAGCCTGTTTCGGATAAGAAGTTATTGGAAGATGCAATTCGAGGTATGTTGAGTGGCCTTGATCCACATTCAGCTTATTTGGTGGCAGAAGAGTACCAGGAATTAAAAGAAGGAACTACAGGGCAGTTTGGTGGCTTAGGTATAGAAGTAACTATGGAAAACGGTTTTATCAAGGTCGTTTCACCCATTGATGATACACCCGCCCAAAAAGCCGGAATTAAATCCGGAGACCTTATTATTAAGCTTGATGATAAGCCAGTAAAAGGGATGTCCTTGACTGATGCTGTCAAGATGATGCGTGGTGAGCCCGGCAGTAAAATTGTTCTTACTATTGTTCGGGAGGGCTTAGAGACCCCTTTAAAAATGATTCTGGCTCGAGACATTATTAAAGTTAAAAGCGTCAAAAGTAGGCTATTAGAAAAAGGTTATGGCTATGTGCGTATTAGTAGCTTTCAATCAGGTACAGGTGATGCATTAAAGGAATCGCTTGCTACATTGAAAAAAGAAAATGGCAGTCCATTAAAAGGTTTGGTTTTGGATTTAAGAAATAATCCCGGTGGTGTTTTAAATGCAGCAGTTGAAGTGA
>CAJAHC010000403.1 GCA_903939355.1 uncultured Methylococcaceae bacterium
CGATAATCTTTTTCACTCAACGCATCACTTAAAATAAGCAGTGTTTTTTTATGATCAGACAGCCAAAATAGATGCTGAAGCTGATCCTGATATTTAATATGTAACACTAATCCTAGTGTGGTAGCTACAGTTGACTTCAAAATACTAATTGAAGCAAAATTGCCACCCTCTGAAAACCGCCAACCTAAAGCCTCAGAATAGCTAATAGAGTAATTGGATACCTTTAAATATCTAACAATCATCCAGAAGTGCATACCGATTAAAATACACAAGCTGATTTTAACCATTAACGGCAGAGCGTTGCCTATGCCGGCTAATAATGCCAATACATGAACAAAAACAAGCAAATACTTTAAACGACTGGATGGCTTAAATGTTAGTAACAAAGATGTGTTATGTTTTTTATGCATAAAAATGGTGAATTTAACTGGCGCCTTTTCGCTACACAAGTACAGTTACTATATAATAAATAACACTCTTAAAAACCATCTTCTTTCATTCATGAATCAAAATTGGAAAACCTTTCTAAACAGCCTAAACGCAAGTTTTAAACAAGACGATCTCATTACTTTTCCACCCACAACGAACCATCATGAACGATTAATTTATCCAATTATTCATTTAACGACTCTGACCATTAGTGGAAAAGATGCCGGTAAATTATTGCAGGGGCAAATTACTTGCAATATTAACGATATTACCGAAACAAAAAGTAGCCTTGGTGCTTTATGCAACCCAAAAGGTCGCGCCATTACTACCTTTTTATTAATTAAAACACCCGACGCTTTTCTTATGGTTTTACCTAAAGAACTATTAGAGTGCGTCAAAAAAAGACTGCAAATGTATATCTTAAGGTCTGATGTCACACTAACCGATAGTTCCGACACATTATGCCTAATCGGGCTATGTAATTTCATAGCACAACCTACCGAATTATTATCTACATTACAGAAAGAAATAATTACCGTTAATCTTTCTACCACCCGAAATCGCCAATTAGTAATTGCTGATAGTGACAAAGCTATTAAACTCTGGTCACAACGGGTCGATAACGAAAATTATTATCCAGAAAATTCTGATCAATGGCTTTATCTGGATATACTCTCCGGTATACCTTGGCTGACCACGGAAACATCCGAAGAATTTATTCCACAAATGCTTAATCTTGACCAGTTAGGTGGTATCAGTTTCAATAAAGGCTGTTATACCGGACAAGAAATTATTGCCCGTACACATTATTTAGGTAAAACCAAAAGAACGCTCTATTTAGCAGAGTGCCGTACACCAGTCACGCCAAGGCCAAACTCCACTATCGTCGATCATAGTGGTGGCACAGAACAAAACCTAGGCAAAGTTCTGATAGCACAAAGATCAACTACTACAACATCAATTGAAGAAAATAACATTAAAATGCTAATCGTTTTACAAGCTAATGAAAGTGAAACTTATAACCTTGCTTTAAACGATGAAACTCAAACTAAAGTTACCTTATTAACGACCTCACTTTGATGAATACACAAGCTACTTTAAGTTTTCGTCGTATTGGCATGCTAACCATTATTGCTGTTTACATTGTCATCCTTATGGGAGGCATTGTCAGAGCATCAGGAGCAGGAATGGGTTGCCCTGATTGGCCCACATGCTTTGGAAAATGGATACCACCCACTGATGAGTCTCAATTACCGGCTAATTACCATGAAATTTATGCCCAGCGTGGCTATGAGAATACTCAATTTAATCCAATAAAAACCTGGACCGAATATACTAACCGACTAGTAGGCGCAACCATTGGCTTTTTAATTTTTCTTACCGCTTGGTCATCACGAATTTACCTTAAAACCGATAAAAGCATTTTTTATTTATCCTCAAGTAGCTTCTTGCTCGTCTGCTTTCAGGGTTGGCTTGGAGCAAGTGTCGTTGCCAGCAACTTGAAGCCGATCATGATTACAGCACACATGCTATTGGCTTTAATTATAGTTGCCTTGTTAATTTACACTATTGCACGATCGCAACGAGATTTTCTCAGCCAACTAAATACACGATTATTGCCCAACAAATTCAAAGCTATTTTAATCGTAGCAATGATAATGACCTTATTGCAAATTGCCATGGGTACTCAAGTAAGAGAAGCTGTAGATTTTATAGCCAGAGAACACATTGAGCGTCAATACTGGCGTGATGATTTCCCTATCATCTTTTATATACACCGTTCGTTTTCTTCAATTATTTTGTTTACCAATGCTTGGTTAAGCTGGAAAATTTTTCAATCCGTAGATAAGCAAAGCTTATTACGTTATGTCGGCTTAGCACTTATAACATTAATAATAACGGCTATTTTGGCCGGTGTAAGTTTGGACAGACTGGATGTGCCGGCAATTGTTCAACCTATACACCTTCTAATAGCTAGCCTTATTTTTGGCGTACAGTTTTTTCTTTATAGCTGCCTGAATTATTCTGCTAAAAACGGATACTGAATCAATAAATTAAAATCAGCGTAATTAGAAGGGCTCTCAAAATATAAAAGCCCTTCTAATCCTTCATCATACCGGACATAATCGCAATATGTGCCAACTCGGCGATTGATGACACATCCAGTTTGCTTCTGATTTGTGTACCGTAATTAGCAACTGTTTTATAGCCTATACAAAGTTCAGCAGCAATTTTATGAGCCGTTAAACCTTTTGCCAGCAGCAAAAAAACATCAAATTCTCTAGCTGAGAATGAATCAATAATACCTTTATAATCGACATATTTCGTTGCAGTGCTTTCAAATAACTCAGCATTGTCATGATTGATAAGTCCTTGTTCAATATAAAGCTCGCCTAGTGCTATTTGCTTTATCGCCGCAATCAAAACTTCAGGATGTGATTGTTTGGTAATGTAACCTTTGGCTCCAGCACTTATAGCCCTATCGACATAAACTCTTTCATTATGCACACTAAACACCAAAATTTTAGCATCGCTATTACGACTACAGATACGCCTAGTTGTTTCTAGGCCTCCAATTCCAGGCATTGATAAATCCAACACCACAACATCTGGTTGCATTTCCAGATATAACTGACAAGCTAATTCACCTCGATCTGCCTCAGCTATCACTTCAATCATATTATCAGTAGACAATAACATTCGAAAACCTGCGCGTACCACGGCATGATCATCAACCAACATCACTTTTATCTGATTTTTCATTTTACAGGAATCATTGCAATGATTTTCATGCCTTGATTTGGCTGAGTTTCAATTGTTAACTCTCCACTCAAACTATTCACTCTTTGCCGCATCCCCAACAACCCAAAACCTGATTTAAGCTTGTCAAAGGCACAACCTTGACCATCATCGGTTACTTGCAAACGAAGAACCCTTTTGATTGCAGATGCTTGTATAATTTCCATCCTAATAATAACCTTATCGGCTTTAGCATGACGTATACAATTTGTTATGCATTCCTGCACAATTCTAAAAACCTGAATGCTGATTTTTTGTTCCAATAAGTCAACATCATCAGGACTATCCAAGGTAATCGTTAACGCCGGATTTCTTAACGCCCAATGATTTAGCAAGTCTTCCAACGTTGCTTTCAATCCCAATTCACTTAAGACCAAAGGATGTAACTGGCGCATCATCGATCCCACCACTATCATCAAATGATCACAGACTCTGACAATGGAATCCATTACTTGCTTTATCTCGACCTTCTTTGTTGTAGCACCCTCTGCATAAACACGTTCTGCGGCTACCGCCATCACTTTAATGGCTGTCAATGATTGACCTAGCTCGTCATGCAATTCCTGAGAAAGTCTCTGCCGCTCTTCTTCCTGTATATCCAATGAATGCTGAGTTAATTCTTGATTCTCCTGTTGAATTGCGTTCAATTCATCGGCCATATGATTTATAGCTTTAGCGATACTATCGTATTCCTGAATAGAAAAATCAGGCAGTTTTTGCTGATAGTGCCCAGTTTCAATAATCTTTAATGTATTTACAATAAGTCCAATGGCTTTTAATGCCTTATTAAAAGCCAGATTAACGGCCAGAAAGGTAAATAATGTTAGCAACAAAAGCGAACCAAAAAAACGGATACTTTCTTCCCATACTTCATTAATTTCATCTACTGGATTAGCCTGAATAACCAATGTTAATTGTTTGCCGGCAAAAGTGACCATTGAATAATCTGCCTTTGGGCGCTGACCTTCAATTAGAGAAGTAAACCATTGTGGAGGTCTTTTTTGAAAGTTAGGTTGATGTCTTTTATGCAAAATATCAATCAATTCACCTGAAGGTTCTTTTAATTGAACATTTAAATATCGGGTTTGATTTAGCTCATTAATCTGAGATAACCAGTAAGCTTGATTAATCTTGGATTGCAATAAATCTGGAGTTTGTAAAAAAGCAAACCTTATTAATTGGACTGTCAAATTAACGGATGAATCGACTTCCTTGTTTACAGCATTGCGTGCCTGCCAGATTGCTATCGAACCACCTAGCAACAAGACACCTAGGGAAACTATTAAAATACGCAGATTGATTTGGTAACGCAGACTCATATTTTTTAATTATCAAACTCATGTAACACTGGGTTAACAACCTAATAACCCTGTCAAAAATAATACCCCCTATAACCTGGCAAGCAATAAAATCTAGGTACTACCTTTATATATCCATGAACAACATAGGTATACCGTAAGTTAAAATAAAATAACTAAATGCCAAAATAACACTAATACTCATTTTTGTCTTAAATGCTTGGCGTAAAATGTAACTGACAATCGCTATATACCACCCAACCAAAAAAATACCAATGCCAAAGGGTATTACTTCAGCATGCTCATGATGACTCATCACTAAATAAAAATATAACCCCTCAGTCATAGTGGCTAGCGTCATGATAAAATTTTCACAGATAAAAATAGCAGTGAACATCTGGTTAAAATACTGCCATTTTTTAAAAATCAGCAAATACGTAGCAATCGATGAAAATGCCATGATGGCGCGCAACGATACTTCCAACGTACCATCAGCGGGATCTGCAATAAGGCCTTCAACGATAATCCCGGAAATAAGATAAAAAATTACCGCCTTCCACATAAACGCTTTCGAAGGATATAGCTCGACGGGGTTATTTCTAAACCAGCAAAGAGAAAGATATTTGATTAATAAATTCACAGGGAAAAAGACTCGTACTTAATATAAAAACATCTATTTTGTCATCATCAAAAAATTAGTCTGGGCATTATAACTGTTGACTCAGTATCAAAAAATTAAAAATCCTTATGATCATTAGTAGGCCAATATAAAATCACCTACTTAATCAAAAACAAACTTGCCAAACCCAAAAATATAAAAAATCCCATTGAATCTGTTATAGCCGTCAAAATAACGCTCGTCCCTACAGCCGGATCTTTACCCCATTTATAACGCATCAAAGGTATGCCGAGACCAACCAGAACCGCAACTAAGAGATTAATAAACATTGCTGACCCCATTACAATAGAAAGCGCTATATCCCTATAAAGCAAAAAGCTCAACAACCCAAGAATAACTCCAATAAAGCTTCCATTGATAAGCCCAAGGGTCAATTCTTTTTTTATCAAATGACTTATATTGCTCGGATTAATGTATCCCAATGCTAACGACCGAATGATTAACATACTGGTTTGATTACCGGTATTGCCACCCATTGCCGCAATAATCGGCATTAATGATGCCAGTGCGACTAATTGCAAAATAATATCTTCAAATACACCAATAATACGTGTCGAAGCAAAAGCCGTTACAATGTTAATTAACAACCAACCCCACCGATTTCTGGCGCTTTTCCAAACACTGGAGAATAAATCTTCTTCTTCCCCAACACCTGCCTGAATAAGTAAATCTTCATCCGTTTTTTCACGAATAAAGTCTAGTATATTATCCACACAAAGCCGCCCTTGAAGCTTGTCATCGCTATCAACCACCGGTGCCGATATCAAATTATAGCGTTCGAATGCTCTTGCTGCTTCTGCTGCATCCTGATCAATTTGAAAGCGAATAAAATCCGTTACCATTACATCGGCAACCTGTTGGGAGGGTGGATGAGTTAATAATCGCTGCAATGGCAATATACCCTGCATTTTATCGTACTGATCGACTACGAACAATTTATCCGTATGACTGGGTAATTTGCCAAGTTTACGAATATAGGCGATGATCGCTTTTAAATTGAGATCATCCCGTATGGTAATCATGCCAAAGTCCATCAGGGCGCCAATCTGATTATCCTGGCAAGACAAAATGGCATTTAAATGTTTACGCTTTTTGCTGTTCAACGAGCGCAAAATCTTTAGCATAGTCCTCTTGGGAAGGTCTGCTGCCAAATCTGCTATTTCATCGGCGTTTAATTTACCTGCGACTATTGCCAACTCTTCAGCTTCCATGCCTAAAATAAGTGTTTGCCGAACCGCATCGGACACCTCCAGCAAAACCTGTCCATCATGTAGTGTTTTAATGACATCCCATGCTGTCTTACGCTGAGCCAGTGGCAATGACTCTAAAATAAAACCAATATCGGCAGGATGCATCAGGGAAAATTTTTCCTGTAGTCGCGCTTGATGTTGATTTTTCAACATTGCCTCGACTAATTCATGATTAACTGCAGGACCTCTTTGAACTAAAGATTGCTCTAATTGCTGCTTTGCCAGCAGTGTAATGACATCCTGTAACTGATCTTCCAGGAATTGAATCGAATGCGCTTTTTCAGAAGGTTGCATAATACACCACACTTATTTGTTTTTGTTATTCAATCAACTCCTGAGGCAGATCGAACCAATGCTGAGTGTGACTACTTAAATCGTTTTAACATCCATGTCAGTCGTTAATAGTACTCACCGATACCTAATTGTTTTAAATTAAGACCATATTATCTCTATGTATCATTTCCGAATCATCTGCATACCCTAAGATTTTTTCAAATTCAGAACTACTTTTTCCGGCTATTAATTGAGCATCCAGCTTGCCATAATTAACCAACCCACGAGCAATTTCTGAGCCAGATTCATCAACACACGACACCAACTCGCCACGTTCAAATTGTCCTGAAACTGACTTAACGCCCACTGCAAGCAGACTTTTACCATCATTCTTCAATACGTTAACAGCACCTGCATCCAAAACCAGCTGTCCTTTAACTTGTAATTGCCCTGCAAGCCAGCGTTTCCTTGCTATCAAAGGTTCAATGTCAGGTAAAAAATAGGTACCCAGATCAACACCAGACATTACCTTTTCAATCACTTCATCCATAGCACCCGGAGCAACGACTGTTGCCGCACCTGATCTGGCAGCTAATCGCGCCGCACGTACTTTGGTATACATACCACCTTTACCCAATCCACTTCGACTATCTCCGGCCATTTTTTCCAGACGATCATCATTAACACTAATTTCAGAAATTAATTGTGCATCTGGATACAACCCCGGATCACCGGTAAACAACCCTTTTTGATCCGTCAAAATAATCAATAACTCGGCTTCAACCAGATTAGCAACTAACGCTGCCAACGTATCATTATCGCCAAAACGAATTTCTTCAGTTGCGACAGCATCATTTTCGTTAATAACCGGTACCACGCCAAACTTTAGCAATGTCAACAACGTACTACGGGCATTTAAATAGCGCTGCCTATTGGATAAGTCATCATGCGTCAGTAATACTTGTGCCGCGTGCAGGCCATGTTCTTGAAAGTTGTCATCAAAAACTCGTACCAAGCCCATCTGACCCACCGAAGCTGCCGCCTGTAATTCATGCAATATAGTAGGCCTTACCTTTAAACCCAAGCGGCTCATGCCCTCAGCCAC
>CAJAHC010000404.1 GCA_903939355.1 uncultured Methylococcaceae bacterium
AGGCTTAATGTGCCATTATCCATGAAAACGGCTCTGCGCCCAAGATAAGTCCCTTTGCGGATTACGACCTTGTTCATTGACTAAAACCTTTCAGCCATAACATCCTCAGCAAATAATGTGTCATTAGCGAAATGATAAAGAACCCGTTCAGAATTCGTGGTAATTAGATCTTATCCGATCTGGTACTTTTCTATGCAATTCTCCTAGGCGGTGTGAAGCTCTGATGTACAATTTGGGCAACGTGTCGCTTTAATTGAAATGGGAGAATAGCATTTAGGGCATTCTATTGTTGTCGGTGCAACTGGCACTACTTCCTTTTTTTTCTGCAGGCGATTCATTTGCCTGATGAATATAAAAATTACAAAGGCCACGATGATGAAATCCAAAACAGTATTGATGAAAATACCGTATTTGATTGTTACTGCTTGTGTAATAGCAGTTTTTTCTTTGAGTGTAATGGCTAGATTTGAGAAATCCACGTTGCCTAAAAGCAAGCCAATTGGTGGCATGATAACATCCGAGACAAGTGAGCTGATAATTTTGCCAAACGCAGCGCCAATGATGATACCAACGGCCATATCAACAACATTCCCGCGCATTGCAAATTCTTTGAATTCCTTTAGCATACCCACGGTTTACCTCCCTTTTAGTTTTTTGTTTTTTGACGTTAAAATCAGAAATCAGTTGTCGTGCGGAGCACGGTCATCTGTATTGACTAGTTTGAAAAGTAATTTGTAGTTTTTAATGATATAGATACTAAAAGGAACAAAAAATAATCCTGATAAGACACCCGGAAAATATTTTTCTAAAACGATTGTCCATACCAAATGGTATATTCCATTTATTAACTCAATAGTGGCGAAAATAATAGGAAATCTAAAACGCCACCATTGAAAAAACGCAAGAAGAAAGCAAAAAATCAACAAAGCCACCAGAGAAACGTTAAAGGCGAAGAACATGCCTTGTCCAACAGTGGAAAATGCATTGTTATAGAAAATGAAAACAGGGAATTGTTTATAAAACGCCAAAATATATTCTTCTGTTGAATGAATCACTTGGATAATAATCAGGCATAATGTGGCCGTTTTAATTTTATTCATTTATTATAAATTCCAGTAATTAATATGCCCAATGGGTATTTCCCGATATTTTGTGTAATCCTATATTAAATCAAAAATATTTGAAATGAATAAATGGCAACAGCTCATAATGAATACCGGGTGAAGTCCTGCATTCTCATCGAGGTTGACGATGTGCGTAGTATAGGAAGCTATTAATAAATATAGAGCAAAGCTTTTTTAAGATTAGGTTAGTTCTCGGAATTACTGAATATACCTACAACTTTTTTGGTGGTGGACAGTTTCCAGAATTGAAGATTATTGATCAAGAGAGTAACAGCAATTAACGGGCGTGGTCGCCGGATGCAATAGCCTACGGGTTAAATGAAGGGTTGGGTTTATTGGTGATGAAATATCTCCGAGAGTTGAATCCATATATGCTAAACTAACGGAGTCCAAAGACTCTTGCAAATTTCGGAGACTGTAAACTAATCTGTGTAAATGGAAATTTCATATTGTTTCCAAATCAAATCTGCCTTGATACATAACAGCCAACTGAGAAATTGTCAAAGCCCAGTTTGCCAAGGGCATAGTCCATTTTTTCATAATATCCTGAATCGCTAAATATAATATTTTTGTTAACGCATCATCATTGGGAAAAACTGATCGATTTTTTGTTACCTTGCGTAATTGCCGGTGCAAACCTTCCAAGGCATTAGTCGTATAAATAAGTTTTCGGATATGCTCCGGATATTTGAAAAACGTTGATACATGGTTCCAGTGGTTTTTCCACGGATTAACCGCCAGAGGATATTTCTGCCCCCATTTAGCAATCAGTTTATCCAACTCAAATGAAGCCTTGTCTTCACTGGGTGCTTTATAAACCGTTTTCAGATCAGCAATAAACTCTTTCTGATATTTTGATCCCACATATTTGAGTGAGTTACGGATCATATGCACGATGCATAGTTGAATCTCTGCCTGGGGGAAAGCGCTGTTAATAGCTTCCGGAAATCCTTTCAGACCGTCAACACAGGCAATCAAAATATCATCAACGCCGCGGTTCTTTAATTCATTCATAATGCCCAGCCAGTAATGGGCGCCTTCATTTTCGCCAACCCAGAGGCCTAATACATCCTTGCGTCCCTTTAAATCAACCCCAAGGCAGGTATAGGCTGCTTTATTAACCACTTTCCCTTCATTGCGAACATGATAGTGAATGGCGTCAAAGAAAACAATTGCATAAACCGGTGACAATGGCCTTGCCTGCCATTCTGC
>CAJAHC010000405.1 GCA_903939355.1 uncultured Methylococcaceae bacterium
GCTATTGCTAGTTTAAATGCCTCATCATCTATTCTGTTACTCATTTAAGTTGCCTTATTAAACTTAAGATGACTGATGATCTGGTTTAGCCAATAGAACATGAGCTGAATAATTAAAAAGTTGAATAAGAACAGCTCCAACGATTACCAAGAGTAAGCCAAGCACAATTAGAACAGTGATAATTTTCATAGTCGTTAACCCAATGGCATTTAATTCGGAGGTAATAATCTCTGAATTAATTCAGTAATTCAAGACTAAAATCATTGGTTATTGGTATTGATTACGGCATTAATTCTAGCGTTGCATAAGAGCAACGATGAATTAGCGAGAGGGTGTGAGTGCTAATTTGATGTTTTAGGAAATAGATAGATGATTCTTTGAAAAAAAACAACAGAATTGAAGCTATTATTTTCAAAAAAAAATTAAAGTTAACTCTTAGTTTCCGCACTTATTGCCATTCTATGACAAGGGACTCGCCCTAATTGGATAAATCAATGATGATAAGTATATTTTGCTTTTATGACAATTGTACGACCTTATTGTCAACAATAGAGAAACAATTTATGAATTAAATTGCTTATTGTTAATCATATTAACACCCTTTATAGTTAGATCCTGATATTAATTTTTTTAACTGTATGAGGATTTTCAAATGACCAACTTAAGCAAAGATATTTTACTTACCGCCTTAATCTTAATAGGCATTACCGGCTTTATTTCAGGTGAATTTATTATTTCATCGGCTATATTTGCTGCAGCCGCAATTGGAAGTCACATCAAAACCGATAACGCACATAAAAAAGTGGGTCAATTGACGTGGGGTTGATTCCTGTAGCTTGAAGTCATTTAGAGCCTTAGGGTTCTGAATGACTTTTTGTTTAACCCCGCAATAAGCAACAATACCATTAGCTAATTTTAATTCACCGTACTTGCATTTTCTCAAGATTAGCTTGTGCCAGACTATTCCCTTGTTCTGCCGCTAGTTCAATCCATTTCAGTGCTTCCTCATCATCCTGCGGAACACCTTGTCCTTCATAGTACAAGTTACCTAGATTATTCTGAGCATCTGAATGCCCTTGTGCTGAAGCCAATTGATACCATAGCGCAGCGGTCAAATAATCCTGAACGACTCCCAAGCTATTTTCATACATAACACCGAGATTATATTGTCCGGTGGCGTCTTCTTGTGCAGCAGCCAGCTGGTACCAGTGCAAAGCGTGTGCATAATCTTGAACGACCCCCAAGCCATGTTCAAACATGACGCCTAGATTATTTTGAGCATCTGCACAACCTTGTTTAGCCGATAGACTGAACCATTTAAAAGCCTCTTTATAATCATGCGTGACTTCTAGACCGTTCTCATACATAACACCTAAATTAAATTGTGCCTTAGCGTCCTGTAGTTCAGGTTCAATGGACTTGTTATCGTTAGTGATTGGAATGAGATTATCTTTAATCTTTTTAAAAAAACTAAACATAAATATCTTTAGTCTTCTTCAACGACAAATTCATGCCGTTGACCCTGATATAAAATATACGTGTCATCCCATTTTGAAGGTGACTCAATGGCATAAAAACCATAGCGATTGCCGTTCCATTCCA
>CAJAHC010000406.1 GCA_903939355.1 uncultured Methylococcaceae bacterium
AACATCTTTGTTCGGAAATCCGTCGAGTTGTCGATGAGTATGTGATGGGGGTGCCCAAGCCAAGCAAGTATTTTGTTAGTACTTATCAAATGATTACGCATTGAACTAGATAAACCACTAGTTTCAACCCTTAATGTTTTGATAGCTTCAGCTTCAGAAATCCTCATCACCCAATTAAAAAGACCACTCAATTCTGTATGCATTGCCGATTCAATCCCTTCAGGAAGATAATCCCATTTTGCTTTTTCTTCATCTTTAATAACACGATTGAAAAGTATCGGAAAACGTCTTCTTGATAGCCCAGTTGTATGATCTGAAGATTGTAAAGGTTGGTTAGCAACGACAACAACAAAACCATGATATACGAACGAAGGAGCTTTACGTATATTCTTCTCTTCAAAACGCAGCCCATCCCCCCCAGTTGCTTTTTTCAAGTTCTCACAGGATTCTGAGTAAGAAGCAGCATCACTAATAAGCACTAAACGTTTGCCATAAAAACTAGAACACTCAAATTTATTATTTTCTAATTCATTGAGGGTCGTATCAGTAGTATTACTTTCTCCTATAAAAGCTATTAACAAACGAATTAATGTACTTTTTCCAGTACCTCCAGACCCTATTAGCTCAAGAAACTTTTGCACACGAGCGCCATCTCCAACTGCTACCAAATGAAAAAACGCTCTGAGTTCTTCAATCCCATTTTGAGATAAACCCAGTGTATTCAACCATTGCAAAGTAACTGGCATAGGTGCTAAAGGATTATATTCATACGGAAGCTGCCAACAAAAGTTATGCTCGTCACTGTATTCTAACAACGCCTTAGTTTTTGAATCATAGATACCATTCAACAGAGGTATTAAACCAGTTGTAGTCTCCCATACAGGTGCAGGAATATTTTGCTTCAACAAGCTGATGATACTGTGTTGTTTGCTCAGATTGTAACCTTCTATATATAACTCAACCTGAGAATTCACAAGTTTTATAACCTTCGCTTCAGGTTCAATACGCCAGATACCCTTATCTCTTACATACCATTCTTTGTTAATAGGGTCATAACACAAAGTTTCTTTAACTGTTTTTGCAATATAGCTGGCAATCTGCGAATCATGTAATTTCTCAGGTACTGGGTTTAAATCTGGGTGTAAATAAAAGACTTCCTCCCCGTGAGCAAATGTATGAATAGTTGGTTTGGGTTGATCAGAATAAATTATCGTTTTACCTACAATCTCATCGTCTAATGGATGTGAGCAAGCAACAAGATGATACTTTTTCGGATTATCCAAAATAGATTTTATAGTTACTTCCTCACCTGTTTCCAATCTTATAATAAATTGCCCATATAACACGTTATCGTTAAGTGCATGCTTAATAATAATCTCAGAATGTTTTTTAGATAAACTTGGAGTCTTACCTTTAATTACACTCCCTTTTTTACTAACAAATGCAGACTTTATAATATTCGCTTCATCTAATACCGTAGCTCTTAATCTATCAATTACTTCAGCATATTTACTTCTTTCAGCATCAGTTAATGGTTTGATATTGCTAACATCTAAAACGCCCCCTTCATATAATTTAAACTCAGGAACTTGAGTAATAGCAGGATGCTTAAGTATTGCACCACCTTCAAAAACTGGTTGGTTAGACGTCTTTAAGGCAGTATCCACCAGTGAATTGATTTTAATCCTACCTGATTTAGTAATTTTTGGATAACTAAAGCCAGCATTCACGCTTCGTATATGGAACGTTTCAATAATAGTTTTATTATCTATAGAGCTACTGTTAGGAATGAAGGCATGTACCCCTCGTAACCCAGAATTAATACCATTATATTCAACGAAACTACTGGCAGAGCTAGAGCAAAACTACATAACAGATTTAAGTGCTGGCTCAATCTTAACAAGAGCAGATACCAAATCATCCAAAGAATCAACCCCATCAAACATATCAAGTGAATCAGTATCTATTATTACAACACCAGCCTCACTTGAAAACGGAAACAGTTCTTTTGTCCTTGTTGCATCTGATGGACAATTACCAGAATGTAGATTCTGATGTATGCCTTGAACAATAAATTCTCCAGCTTCCATAGATTCTATAAAGGTTGGTAGTTCAGTATAGGCAATATTGATAGTTTCAAAGCTGCCATTCCAAAAATTACCACCCACTGATTTAATTAATTCACCATTTGCCAAATCATATGCTTTGGCAGTTTTTTTATCTGCATCAACAAATTTAGTAAAACTGATTTGTTGTATTTCTCTATTTTGTACCATTTTTCTTTCCTTGAGCCAAAACTTCTCTTGGAAAAAACTAATAAATAGGAATGTTAAATTACCTAATATTAGCTGGAGTCTATTCTTTAATAGGCTCTGGCTCTTTTATTTAATTTTTTAGAAAAATGCATCACTTCATTCATAATATATTTAAAATTTTTCCCCGATAGCTCTATTGAGCCAATAACACGACTAATAGCTTTATCTAATAAACTCTATTCATAAAACCTCCTTAAGTTATAAATTTTTGATAAATGTCTTGCATTGATTTTTTGCATGCTTTACAATGAACATATAATTATATTAAAATTTCTATATTCTTAGACAATCAATAATTATAACATGCAAGCTGATATATTGCAACCATTTGCAACTCTTTTTATTGCCTATTAAATAGATTATTTGTACGTTGAATTACAAACACTTTCCCGCTCAAATTGTTCTATATCAACTGTTGAATATCTAACTGCTGCACCAAATTTCTTAAATAAGGG
>CAJAHC010000407.1 GCA_903939355.1 uncultured Methylococcaceae bacterium
GACTATCTTTATCGGATTTTTTCATACTCTTGTAGCTTCTAAACTTAAGTTTACCTCTTTACATTTTCATCGGCACACCTGTGAATGACTGGAGCACTAGCCATATTAGAACGGCAGCAATTACCCAGAGTATCGTTTTGATGTTTTTTGACAGGTCTTTATTATTGTTTTTTAACATAAGTTCCTCATCTTTTGTTTTGAACATTTAGAGGTATATCACGGAAGGTGATTACTAGTGAATGTTATTTTTAGGCTTTATCACCAAAATTGGCTCGATAGTCAATAACGAAGTAAAACGATGTCGTTTATCTATTAGCTTATCTTATTAACGCAGAATAATTTACTGAAAGGCACTCGGTAAACTAAGGATATGTTGAAGGGTTAAGCAGATATTTTGAGATTAATTGTAGAAGTTCATCAGGCTGATTGTATTTTAAATTCCTTATTTTTCATCATAAAGATATTGTTAGGGTTATATTAACGAGTTTGACAATAGCGAGAAAACAGATATTTTGTTTGATCAATACATAAAAAAATAACATCACGATGAGGGATAATAATGAAACGATATAATTGCTTTTGGATTTTTGTTTTAATGTTGGTTACAAGCACTACCTGGGCTTATGGTGGAGGCGGTAGCAGCAGCACTAAAGCTTGTGCCAAGCCAAAATTCACTGACTTTGTTCCGGCTGAAAATGCTGAAGTTGCAGCGGGTTCTAATTTTTCTTTCACAGCATCTGCAAACACATACCCGAGTAGTATTAAGGTCACTATAAAAGGACTTCCTGCTACTATCAAAGTCACGCCAAAAACGGTGGGTACTTTTGAGGTAAGCGGATCGCTACCTACATCATTAAAAGGCACTTACGCTAGAATTGCCATTGAGGCCGATGCACAAAGCAAATGCAACGGCGGAGGTGGTTGGCTCGTAAAAATAGCCGAATAATTATCGAAACCTCCAGTATCGGATAACAGTCCGAGTGGAGGTTTTTTGTAGCTATTTATTTTTCTGATTATCGCGATAGTGATTGAGCAGTTTCTCTTCCAAACGAATAAAACTACAATTGGATAGCAGCGCGAGATAGAGTGACAGCATAATGACCGGAAACCAGCGTAGATTCATAGTTAACAACAATCCAGCATGAAACAGAATGCCTATCAGAAGACTTATCTTTCGAGAGTGTGCATTAATCAGTAAAAATGGAAAGAGCAGTTCCCACCATCGGATAAACCCAGCAAGTGCAACCAATGCTCCAGAGAGTAACGGATTGTCTATGAAACTCCAACCATCCCAGCGCGAATACTGAGGATGGATTAGTACGTATTGCATAATTGTTCCATCCAGCCATTCTGGACTGTGGAATTTTACCCAGCCTGAGACGAAATAAATCAAGGCAATTTGAAATTGGATTAACCGTAACGGCCAGACAGAAACTTGTTGGGGTTTTATCTGCAAACAGGCATCGACCGACCAGCAATTTCCACAGGATGATAGCATTAAATAAAAGCACATCAATTTAAGAATCGCATCGTCTCCATCGAGAAGCAGCGGGTTACGATTCCATAGAGAAACCCATACTAGCCAAGTAATAAATGCAGCCAAGCGACTCTGCCAACCTATCATCAGCATAAAAGCTGCTATTATCCCCATCCAGACGATTGCATAGGCCAGAGTAGTTGCCTGAGCACCTGCTTGGATAAAAAACAGCGACCAACTACCACCATTTTGTACCGCTATTTGCTGAATATCTCTCAGCCAACCCAAACCACTGAATTGCGCTTCTACATAAGGCAACAAACCAAGCAAATAAACAACCGATAAACCGCCAAAAGCGATGCGCAATGCCGCATATTGCCGCGCGTCTATCGACTTTAACCAAAATTGGTTCCACATACCTTGTATCAATTACTAATCCATAGAACTGTATCCATCCGATAACCTGTTTTAGGTAAATCGTTTAGGTCGGGATGTAATTCAAACTGATGCAGTACTAACTGAAGTGGAGTGCTATCTGCAACGTAACTGCCCTGATGAGTCCTGTAATAGGACGTAAAAGCTTCCCGCAATTGGGGTTCCTTCAGATTGACCAAATTCTCAGTTAAGCGATACAAGCGGCTACGACCACTCCCGGTATGAAAGGTTGCAAAATTGTCATTTAAATTGCTGAATAAGTCTTGCCCTTTACATACTATTTTTCCTTGTTCAGGATAAGCAATTATTGAATTACAAATAGACAGATATTGATGGAATATAGGACTCTGAGGTGCAAAGAAATCCCAGTATTGCTGGCTACCCGTGATATCAATATACTGCTTTAAAAAAGAAACCCCCCAACTGTTATCGTCAAGCATGATTTTTTTAAAAAACCGCGCTTCTAAAGTATTTTGTCCGGCATTTGCTATTATCATGCCGCCAAAACTATGCGGTAAAGTCCACCAGAGTAGGGAAGTCATATGTAACAGGCAGAAAGCTGAAATTAACAGTTTTTTCATAAAAGGGGCAATGCTCCAGATAACGTAAAGACCATTGCAATAGCCACCCTAAGGTTCCTTAGGATTAATGGCTGCATGTGTTATTGCATTTTTACGAATCCTTAGCACTATTTGCTCCAGTATATTGCATGCAAATACGTATGCAATTAGTCATATTGGATATTACTTTGTGCCAATTTTAGCTAATTACTTATTTAGTAAACGCCAGTGAAGTAGGTTTTACCGACAGCCACACCACTCTGTCTCAATATCGCGTAAGTTGTCGTAACATGAGAAAATGCCTTGCTGACGTCATTTCGTGAAGCTAGCATTTTCACTACAGTATACTTAGTAAAACATATGCCCTAGAGAGCTATCGGCACTAAAAGTCTTTACTTCGCTATCGCTTCGTTTCCAAGATTTTCAGGGAGGAATCAACTCAACTAGCAGCTTAGCATTGCCAATCCCAATGGAGAAAAACATTGGAAGACTTACCATCGTGTGATAAAAATCCATGATGCTTATGCCTATCAGGCCATGCCTTAGTTATTGCGGCATTCAGCCACCACCTCCGATGTTATCGGGCTCAGATGAATGGCTGTCATCATATTCTTTAAACAACGCTTGTAGTTTCTCTGTGGTTTCCTTTTGTAATATCCGTAATCTAGACTCCTCTATAACCAATAAATCTAGTTCACGACTTCTTGTAATTAGCTCTTCAATTAAATTTTGTATGCTCTTATTCATTTGGTTGCCTATTAAAAGAGTAAGGAAAGTGATTCTTTAGTAGTCTTTATCTGCATTCAATTTCCAAGCGTTTGAAATGGGCTAGGCAACATTGCCCAGAGGGGTTTCTAATTTCACAAGCGCATTCGCCTGTTTTCGTGCGCTGGATAACAAAGTTTTTTATCGGTTCAGCACACTTTGCTTTTAATGCTGATACATACTTTATGGTAGTAATATCAAAACAGTAACAAAGTGCCTCATTTTGTATGGC
>CAJAHC010000408.1 GCA_903939355.1 uncultured Methylococcaceae bacterium
CCGGTAGCAGTTTATTAGCAGAGCATAAAGAGCAATCTGCCCAGTTGATCGATAAAACGCCTGAAAAATCCGATTCACCAAGAAAAACCTCAGTTAAAGCAGTGCCGATAGTTGAGAAAAATGTAGTTCAAATTGAAAAAACGAATAAGCAACCTCAAAAACACCTCGCCCCTAAATATAATGCCGGCGAAAATGTATTGCCCTCTTTAGATTTATTGGATGAAAGAGATACTCGGGTTATCGGCTATTCCCGAACAGAACTTGAGGAAATGTCACGACTTGTTGAAGATATTCTTGTTGATTTTAACGTCGCTGTAACTGTTGTGGAATTTCACCCCGGCCCGGTTATTACCCGATTTGAATTACAACCTGCTGCTGGTGTAAAAGTCAGTAGAATTAGCAGCTTATCCAAAGACTTAGCAAGAGCTTTGTCAGTTAGCAGCGTGCGGATTGTTGAAATCATTCCGGGAAAATCTGTAGTGGGTCTTGAAATCCCAAACAGAGAGAGGGAAATGGTAACACTTCGAGAGCTATTAGTTTCGTCAGCCTTTGAAAAAGCAAAGTCTTTGCTTACATTGGCAATGGGTAAGGATATTTCCGGAACACCTTTGGTTGCTGATTTAGGAAAAATGCCTCATGCCTTGGTTGCGGGTACGACTGGGTCTGGAAAATCAGTAGCTATTAATACTATGATTCTTAGCTTGCTTTATAAAGCAACTCCCGAGGAAGTTCGGTTGATTATGATCGATCCAAAAATGCTGGAATTGTCTGTTTATGAGGGAATACCTCATTTATTAACACCTGTTGTTACAGATATGAAGGAAGCCAGCAATGCTTTACGTTGGGCAGTTGCAGAGATGGAAAGGCGTTATAAATTAATGTCAAAAATGGGTGTTAGAAACTTGGCAGGATTTAATCACTTAATTGATGAAGCGACAGCAAGAGGCGAGACAATACGAGACCCTATCTTCAAAATGCTAAATCCACTGGAAGAAGGCGAATATTTTCCAGTTCTTGAAAAGTTACCCAGTATTGTCATAGTTATTGATGAGTTAGCCGACATGATGATGGTTGTGGGTAAAAAAGTTGAAGAATTAATTGCCCGTTTAGCACAAAAGGCGAGAGCAGCGGGTATTCATTTGATATTGGCAACACAGCGGCCATCAGTTGACGTTTTAACGGGCTTAATTAAAGCCAACGTGCCTACCCGCATTTCTTTTCAGGTTTCATCACGGATTGATTCTCGTACAATTCTTGATCAGGGCGGCGCTGAAACATTGTTAGGTAATGGAGATATGTTGTTTTTACCATCCGGCACTAGTATTCCAATACGTGCTCATGGAGCATTTGTTGATGACCACGAAGTACATCGAGTCGTAGAGTTTTTAAAACAAACGGCACCACCCGATTATCTTGAAGAAATCACCAAAGACACATCGGATTCAAATGACGGTTATTATGTGAACGGCGATAGCGGGATTAGTTCAGAGTCTGATGTTCTGTATGATGAAGCAGTCATGTTTGTTACCGAGTCTCGTAAGGCATCAATATCAAGTGTTCAGAGACGATTTAAAGTCGGTTACAATCGTGCAGCTACTATGATTGAAAGCATGGAAGCTGCTGGTGTTGTCAGTTCTGCTGAATCTAATGGTTCAAGAGTAGTACTTGCACCCCCCCCCGTGCGAGATTAATAGTTATAAAAATTTGAGTTCAATTGTTGCGACAAACTTTAAGCGTAAGTTTTATCTGCCTGATTCCTTCTTGTGGTAAATGGGCTTATGTAAATCCATATATGTCACAAGCACCCCTTTATTACTAACA
>CAJAHC010000409.1 GCA_903939355.1 uncultured Methylococcaceae bacterium
GGTGATGTAAGACTAAGTTAATATTGGATCACAATAAAAACCTCTGAGTTTCAATTTATTTTTATAGTCAAGCAATCTTTTAGATATCCTTTCTAGTCGCTCATCAGGCTGAGTGGCTTCGGGGATATATACCCTCACAATATTTAAACCGCATTTTTTATATACAGGTGCAGCAAATATTGAGTAACCTTTACGACTAACTAGTTCGATCAAAGATTTTGGACTTTTTATTTTTAGATCTTTTTTGAATTGTGTAGGTGATTTTGAAAGTAGATGACTAAGATGTGTGCCGTACAAAGGATCGGACCAAGATAAGATTCCCGATCCGAGATTACCCTGTGCGCTAATTACTTTTTCCCAGTTATCGGGAATGTTCGCAAATTCTTTCATGCCGAAATACATTTGAACAGCTTCAGCTAAAGCACGAGCGATGGCGACCACCCAAGTGCTGCCAGCGCCAGACCCATGTGCAAAGCACGGGATACGACCACTTTGATCTTTTAAGACTACATGTGCGACCGGTACTCCCCAATCTAGGGACATATCTTTTATCACGATTTCAAAACCTAGGGAACTCAATACGTTGAATAGAGAAATTACCGCTGGATTAATGTCTTTTATTTTTTTTAAATCTATATCTGGACAATTTATTTTGCAACGCATGGTTAGCCAATATGCATCTCTCTCAATAATTTCAAAAATACCATTCAGCACAGCATCTTCGGCTGACTCGCCAGCAGCCATGCCGGTCGTATGACTGAGACTAAATAATTTCAATCGTATTTTTTTAGGGGTGTAGTTAAAAAAGGCCACTTCGGCAGGTAGGTATGTCCCAGTATCATTAATAACATCTAAAGCTCGGACCCACTCGGTGTAAATGCGATTATCGTACACATCTCGCATTCCAGCGGCAACCATTAAATTGCTACCATTACCCAATAATGATTCTTGTGAACCTACGACGATTTCCGACTCGTCACTGCCCGAACTAAAACAGCGCTCGACTGCCTCAGATAAAGCAGACTTCATGGCTTGCTCGTCGGTAAAACCCTTGCCCTCAGCCACCACTCCGAAGTTGTCGTGAACGACGGCATAGACATGTACCATACTTCTATCTAAACTCTTTATGTATAAACTATTCTTTCTTTTTATTACCCGGTATCCTTTGGCTTCCAAAAACCCCCTAAGTTCAACCCAATCCACTGATCCATTCCCACACGACACACGAGTATCACTTATGTTGAAATTATCTGAAAAACATAAGCTCTTAAACGGATCAGATTCTTTTCTGGGAGTTTTACTATCGGTAATGGCACCGTGGACATTGAATAGTTTCCTCGCCTCGGTAGAAGCCGGCTTGCCTCGGTTGACAAGCATACGGGTAAATTCACGAAGCAGTCGGATAGCTTCTTCTTTCTTGTAAACCTCGACTACCGGCTGAAGAGTAGAGTCGGGATTAGTAAAAATACCTTTTCCGGGGAAAAATACGAGAGAATTTTCTTTTTTCATCAATTATAATTAAGCAAAATTCAGACGTGGGGAATACATGGCCTTAGCTTGACCCGCCATCACTGAATATGCACTATTAATTCCAAGGACTTTGGATAATCGAGGTGCGGTTACCTTTGGCCCAACTATTGTATACAGTGATTTTGCCTGCCCAGCCATAACGACATAGTTTTGATTTCTTATTAGTATTTTCTTCATGATTTTATTGCTTAACTATTAATACCTAAAGGGTAACACTTTGGCGATATTTGTCATATTTGTCCAACATAATATTGACTTTTGTTAACTTGTGCCA
>CAJAHC010000410.1 GCA_903939355.1 uncultured Methylococcaceae bacterium
GAGTGAAAATGGAGGTAGTATTGATGCTGATATAGTGAAACGACTTGCTATTGAAATTAAAGAGTTATGCGATGTTGGCATTCAGGTTGGTTTGGTTATTGGTGGTGGGAATATATTACGTGGAGCTGAAAAAGCTGCACAAGGTTTGGATAGAGTAACAAGCGATCAGATGGGTATGTTAGCGACTGTTATCAATGCGTTGGCCATGCAGGATGCATTGGAAGCAAATGGTCAGCAAGTCAGAGTAATGTCTGCTCTAAAAATTAATCAAGTCTGTGAAGATTATATTCGACGTAGAGCTGTCAGGCATTTAGAAAAAGGTCGTGTGGTTATTTTTGCCGCAGGTACTGGGAACCCATTTTTTACTACTGATTCAGCAGCGAGTCTTAGGGCAATTGAAATAAATGCTGAATTGATGATTAAGGCAACTAAAGTAAAGGGAGTTTATTCTGCGGATCCCGAAAAAGTTGAGGATGCCGTTTTTTATGCACGATTGACTTATGATGAAGCACTTGATCAGCGTTTAAATGTTATGGATACAACAGCACTGGTTTTATGTCGTGATAATAATGTGCCAATGCGTGTAATGAATATTTTTGAACAAGGAGCTGTCATGAGATTAATGATGGGCGAAGAAATTGGCTCTCTTATTGAGCGAGGAACAAGTTTATGATTAATGACATTCAACAAGATGCTGCAACTCGTATGGGTAAGAGTATCGAAGCGTTAAAGCATGAGTTCTCAAAAATTCGGACCGGTAGAGCACATCCGAGCTTGTTGGATCAAATTAATGTTTCTTATTATGGAACTGATTCGGCATTATCCCAGGTTGCAAATATAGCTGTTGAAGATGCACGGACACTTACAATAACACCATGGGAAAAAGGCATGGTGCAAGCGATTGAAAAAGCAATATTGAAGTCTGATCTTGGTTTAAATCCGGCAACTAATGGTATGACCATCCGTATACCTTTGCCGGCATTAACTGAAGAACGACGTCGTGCCCTAGTTAAGATTGTTAAGAATGAGTCAGAAAATGGACGTGTTGCTATTAGAAATATTCGACGCGATGCTAATTCGGCAATAAAAGAATCTCAAAAAGAAAAGTTGATTTCTGAAGATGATGCGCATATGGCGGAAGAGAAAATTCAGAAAATAACAGATCAATATATAAAAGAAGTAGAAAAGTTACTGGAAGCAAAAGAGGCCGATTTATTGTCAATCTAATCAAGGGATAATAATGTCTATTACTGATCTTAATGACTGTAAAGCTGTCGATAATCCTCGGCACATAGCTATTATCATGGATGGTAATGGCCGATGGGCACAAAAAAGATTTATGCCAAGAGCGGTAGGTCATAAAGCCGGAGTTAAGGCAGTAAGAAAAATTGTAGAATATTGTGCAAGTCATAAAATTGAAGTTTTAACTTTATTTGCTTTTAGTAGTGAAAACTGGCGTCGACCAGAAGCAGAGGTTTCTTTGTTGATGGAACTTTTTATGGCGGCTCTGCAAAGGGAAATTGACAAGCTTCATCGTAATAATATTTGTTTGCGATTTATTGGAGATAGAGCGGCATTTTCTGAAAAGTTACAGCAAAGAATGGCCGAGGGAGAAACAAAAACTCAAACCAA
>CAJAHC010000411.1 GCA_903939355.1 uncultured Methylococcaceae bacterium
CAAGTAAGGGGTGGCGGAATGGGCATGATGATGGCTATGGCGCATCCGATTCATTTACATGGGCAACAATTCCAAATTGTCAGTCGAAGTGTCAATGCTGATCAAGAGTCTGATTATGCCACAGTTCAAGAGGGCTTCATTAACAGTGGCCTCAAAGATACAGTATTGGTAATGCCGGGGGAAAAAATACGAATTATAAAGCCCTTCCAAGATTTTAAAGGCTTGTTTATGTATCATTGCCATAATCTTGAGCATGAAGATATGGGCATGATGCGTGATTTTTTAATTGAATAACTTTTTAATTTTAATTAAAAATGCTCAGCTTGTAGCTGAGCATTTTTGGTAAAAAGGGCCTTGCCTTAATTTGGTAGAGGTTATTTAGGGTCTGTTAATTCAAGAATGTGTGCCGGATTTTTGTCAGGGACTGGTGTATTTAGATTGCCATGCTTATTAATAGCACCAGACGTTTTATTGCCTGGATTAGGGATTAGTGAGGTTGGGATCTCTTCATCTAAATCAGGATCGGTAAATTCCAATGGGTTTCCATCATGAATGTAGTATTCACGGTTCTGTTTATATGAATTCTTTAGGAAGTCATATCGATCAATAGATCCTTCATCAACAATTTTTTCAGTCGTCATTAAATGCGCGCGTTGATCAGTAATTTCAATTGCACGAGCACCTAATGCAGCACCATTAGCTATGGCACCACCAAATATTGAAACATAAGTTAGGGGGTTAAAAGCCATATCACCAATAAGGCCTAAGGTTTCTCTAGGTGAGCTGGGACCAAAAAATGGCAATATTAAATAGGGACCTGATGGAACTCCCCAATATCCTAGAGTTTGTCCAAAATCTTCGTTATGCTTCGGTAAGTCAATATATTTTGCTACATCGATAAAACCGCCTACCCCAGCCGTTGAATTGATAAGAAAGCGACTGGCATCCATCCCACCTTGCTTCAATTTAAACTGCAATATGTCGTTGATAGTTACATTTATTTCATGCATGTTGCTGAAAAAATTTGTTACACCTTCATTAACAAAGTTGGGGACTAACCATTCATAACCTTTTGCTACTGGCTTTATAATTGTTTTATCTAGAGTATCGTTAACTTTCTGAGTGCCTCGATTCCATCCTTCCCAAGGATCACTAGGATTAGATGGCGGAGTTGGAGTTGATGCACAGCCCGCCATAGAAAGTGAAATAACTAGACTACTGAATAATAGAGGTTTTCGAAATGAGGGGCTGTTAATACTCATGGTTAATCTTTTCCTGGTCTATTTGTGATTTTTAGTAAACGTGTATCTATGTTAATAGCATTAATATAAAGCCTATTCGGCTTTATATTAAATTAGGGAACTCATTTGTGGGAGTTTCAAAATAATCCCAACATTACCATTTTACCCTAAAACGGATTATTTATAACCCTAATAATAAGCCATATGAAATGCTTATATATTTGTGTAAATAGGTATTTACTTTTTTAATTAAAGACTTAAATTAAAAATCTATCTGTTAATATTGTATCCTAGTATTTAGATAGTGAAGTTAATATTAACGCACTAAG
>CAJAHC010000412.1 GCA_903939355.1 uncultured Methylococcaceae bacterium
AAGTACGCTATCTAAAGGAAAAAGTAAAAATCATTTAAGTGAAGAAGACCGTTTGATTTTAGAAGCATATACTGATTTACGCTTGTGTAAATTAGTTGAATTAACACAAGTAAACGAGGACGAAGGAATTTATAAGGATCTTGAGACATTATTATCGAACACATCCGATCTTTTATGGCGACTTTCAGATGTTATTGCTGAAGCTTATTTTAGTCATTCACAAATTTCACAGTTAATGGTGCTTAATACAAAAGAGGACGAACTTTGAAATACCGTATCACCCATATTACCCTATACGATTACAGTCAATCTGTAGGGTTGTGTCAGAATGAAGCCAAATTACAACCTCGCAATTTCTGGCGTCAACATTGCCACACGAGTTATTTTGATATTGCGCCTGCACCGATAGATTTTCGTGAACGTATTGATTTTTTTGGTAATCGTGTTGCTTATTTTGCAATCCAGCAACCCCATTCCAAGCTGGTAGTTACATCAATCAGCGAAGTAACAATATTTCCAAGACAAAATAACCTAGATTTGCTTAATCGCATGGGATGGGAACAGGTGCGTAATCTTTTACAGGGACAGGCTCTGCAAGGACAATCACAATCACAATCACAAGCCCAGCAAAACCAAGCTAAATTGCAACCCCAGGAATGCACTCTCGAACTGTTGGAAGCCAGGCAATATCTCCTTGACTCACCCATGGTTATCGTTACCCCTGATTTGGAAAATTATGCACAAAAATCTTTCCATCCTGATAGGCCTTTGGTGGATGTCGTGTCCGATTTAATGGGGCGTATTCACAAAGACTTCACTTATGATCCGACTTTTACCACCATTGCAACACCCTTGTCCGAAGTAATAAGTTTTCGTAGAGGCGTATGTCAGGATTTTGCACATTTAGCTATTGGATGCTTACGTGCTTATGGCATAGCGGCACGCTATATAAGTGGTTATGTTGTAACTTTACCTGAACTGGGTAAGCCTCGACTTGTTGGCGCTGATGCTTCTCATGCCTGGTTTTCAGTTTATATTCCAGGCACTGGCTGGTTGGATTTTGATCCTACAAACAACTCAGTGCCATTGGATCAACATATCACTTTGGCTTGGGGCAGAGACTATTCAGATGTAACCCCCCTAAAAGGCATTGCTTTTGGGGGCGGTCAGCATACCCTCTCAGTCTCTGTAGATGTATTGAGATTGGAAAGCAACAAAGATCCAAATTAATCAATATGAGGACTATTTTTAGTCTTTATTTACGTATTTTCAATTTTTATTTAATGGGGATTATATGGCTACTATTCACCTTATTGGTGGCGAAAAAGGCGGTGTAGGTAAATCTGTTGTGGCTCGTTTGTTGGCGCAGTATATGATTGATCATGACTTACCATTTATTGGATTTGACACTGATAAATCACATGGTTCTTTGCTTAGATTTTATGCGGACTATGCTTCTCCAACGATCATTGATAATTATAAAAGCCTTGATGCCATTATGGAGGCTGCCTCAGAACAACCCGAACAACGCATATTAGTTGATTTGGCTGCGCAAACGCATCATCCATTGGCACAGTGGATTGAGGAATCGGGTGTTTTAGAACTGGCTAAAGAGTTGAGCATTACCATTTATTATTGGAATGTAATGGATTCTGGTAAGGATTCAGTTGATTTGCTCAATAAGTTGTTGAGTCAATTCGGCACCAAGCTCAATTATGTGTTAGTTCAAAATCAGCTGCGAGATGAACATTTTAATATCTTGGAGTTTTCGGGTGTCAAAGAACGTGCATTAGCTTTTGATGCAAAAGTTATGATATTAAAACGTCTTCATGCCCCAGTGATGACTAAAATTGATAGTAACAGTTACAGCTTTTGGGCGGCGAAAAATAAAGATAATGAAAGTCTCGATGCATTGGGATTATTAGAGAGACAGCGAGTCAAAATTTGGTTAAGTCATGCTTATAAAGAAATAGAGTCTTTAGGTATTTAATGTGACTTTATCTTTGAACGATCAGAAATTAAGCCCAATATTAAAATGAAACTAAGGGTTAGTTGCAGCCTTCGTTTTCAGATACTTGAGGCAAGTGTTTTAATTTTAATGCTACGTCCATTCAGAGGAGTTCAGCAATTGATAAACCGTGAGGTCTATATCATCAAGCCTGTAACTCCAATGATTGAGAGTACTGATAGTTTTGGTAATTTGTTACAACGAATAATGGTGCCAGTAGGGCATTTTTTGATATATACCTCTACTGATGTAATCGTCTCTGACAGGGTTGAAGTGGCTCTAAGCAAAAATTTTGTTGAGATTCAGCATCTTCCTAATGATGTGTTGATTTTTTTACTGCCCAGTCGATATTGTGAGTCTGATCGTTTTAGTGATCTTGCCAGAGAAATAACTAATGATCTTTTACCCGGCTATGATCAAGTTAGTAAAATTAATGAGTGGGTGAGCGACTCTATTGAGTATATTTCAGGTTCAAGTGACTTTCCATTATCAGCAACTGAAATTCATCAACGTGGTTTTGGTGTATGTAGAGACCTGGCTCATGTATCAATAGCCTTGTGTCGAAGTATTAGCATCCCCACTCGATTGGTCGTTGGTTATTTATACAATCTCCAGCCAATGGATCTACACGCTTGGTATGAAGCCTATGTTGGTGATAGATGGTATACATTTGATCCTACACAAGCTTACTTTCAAGCAGGTAGAGTGGTTATTGCATATGGACGCGATGCCGCAGATGTATCTATATTTCATCAATTTGGGTCCGGGTGTTTACTTAACAGCATGGACGTTCGAGTTGATTTGCTGGATAATTAACACATTATATTTTTATAACATAATTAAACATTTATGACTTATTGTATCGCAGCTTCTATAGACGAAGGACTTATACTTGTTTCTGATTCAAGAACCAATGCTGGTATTGATAATGTCAGTACACATGGAAAAATGCATGCATTTGACACCATAAGTGATCGCAGGATTGTGTTATTATGCGCTGGAAATCTCGCCACAACTCAAGCGGTTCTGGAGCAATTACACCGCGATAAACTCAAGAATACTCCAATAAATTTAAATACCGTAGAAAGCTTATTTGAGGCTGCAGAATATTTAGGCCATGTTAGTGTAGAAAAACAAAAACAGCATAACAATTCTCAAGGGCAATCGGCTTTTAACCCAACAGCCAGCTTCATTTTGGCGGGCCAAATTGGTTCTGATCCACACGGTGCATACATGTTTATGCTGAAGGTAACAGCATAACCAGCTCAGCTAATACTCCTTTTTTACAAATCGGAGAAAGTAAATATGGCAAACCGATCTTAGATAGGTTTCTTAAATTAAATACCTCTATAGATGAGGCGGCTCGGTGTTGCTTGGTATCAATGGACTCAACCATCCGAAGTAATGCTAGTGTCGGATCACCGGTAGAAATGCTAATTTATCGCAAAAATAGCTTTAGCTTGGATGAATACTACTGCTTTGATGACGATGATAATTATATGTTGCAGTTAAGACGCAGTTGGGAAACTAAATTACGTGAAGCCATTGGTGCATTGCCTTGCTTAGACAAGGAATCAAAAAGACCTATCCGAATAGCTTTATAAAATTACATCAGCAATACTTCAGTTAACCCATTCAAATTCATCTTTTTTATGTTGCTGAAGTTAATAATGTTTGAGAATAAGTTACTCAATCTATGTACTCAAGAACCAATTATCAGCAATTTTATTATGAAAATCACCTAATTTATTTTGTAAAACATCAAGGAGCAATTACCATTAAAATAAAAGACAATACCA